>JBBRDO010000012.1:0-65773 GCA_038203825.1 Chloroflexia bacterium
GGAGTAAACCCCATCGACGTGTCGACCGATTTCCCGCCCTTTATCGCGCACGCCGAACAGCCGTTGCCCAACTGCAAAGTAATGATATTCGCTTGCTCTCTTGCCGTGCCCGACCTGTCCAAATAGCTTTCCAGCATATACTCGTGCGCGATGCCGTGAAAACCGTAGCGCCTGATGCCGTACTTCGCAGCCATATTCCTCGGCAGAGCATAGGTGTAAGCCGTCACCGGCAGTGTGCTATGGAAGGCCGTATCGAACACCGCCACCATCGGCACGCCTTGGTCGAGAGCCTTGCGAGCCGCCCTGATCCCCTCAATCGCGGGAGGATTGTGCAGCGGCGCCAGCTCGCTCAGGTCGTCGAGCGCCACGATCACTTCGTCATCGATGCGGGTGGGCGTCACGAAGCGACTGCCGCCATGCACTACCCTGTGTCCCACAGCATCGATGTCGCCCAAGCCTGCATTATGTACTGCACCCAGGGCCAGCCGCGCCGCCTCCGCATACCCACCCGCGCTGACCCCACGGATCACCCGTTCGCCTTCTCCCACACTGAACCCTATGCTTGAGCCTTCTGCACCCACTTTGTCCACCAAGCCGCCCGCCAGGCGCGTCACGGCCACCGGTGCTCCGGTTCCTCCCACGTCCAGCAAATCGAACTTAAGCGTAGAGCTCCCACAATTGAATACCAGCACTCTCAAATCGCGCCCCCGATCCTCATTGCGTCGTGCCTCTCGCCATCGAGCGGGCACGTCTTGCATCAACGCCGCGCGTCGTGTAAGCTAAAAATGGGCAGCCACGAGCCGTCTGAATATGTGACACCCGAACGGACCCCATCAAGGAAGATTATATGCCAACAGTGCTGGTGGCAACCACTAATCCCGGCAAACTCAGAGAATACAAACACATATTCGCTTTGACGCCCTCCGCGCGCGTGGCCTCGCCGAACGATCTTGAAGTCTGGATCGAAGTGGTAGAGAGTGGCACGACCTTCGTCGAGAACGCGCTCCTCAAGGCGCGTACCCTCTACGCAGCCCTGCCCGACAACCTGCGCGACGTGTGGGTGCTGGGCGACGATAGCGGCCTGGAAGTGGACGCCATGGACGGTGGACCGGGCGTCTACAGCAACAGGTGGGCCGGACCCGACACAACCGCTGAAGAGCGCAACCTGAAGCTGCTGGAACGCCTTGAAGGTGTGCCTGACGAGAGACGTGGAGCGCGCTTCAAATGCGTGATCGCGCTGATTGACCCGCTAGGCACGGAGTACATCCTCGAGGGCATCGTAGAGGGCCGCATCGCCCGCGACCTGCAGGGCACAGGTGGCTTCGGCTACGACCCTGTATTCGAGCTACCGGATGGCACTCGTATGTCCTCCCTCACGCCCGACCAGAAGAACAGCCTGAGCCACAGGGGCCGTGCTGGGGCCAAGGCCGCAGCCGTCATCTCAGAACAAAACGTGCCCAATGCTTGACCTGAACCGCCTATACGAAGAACGCGTAGTCTATTCCATTCCGGGCATGGAGCAGGCGCTCGTGCGCGAGGGCATTGTCTACCGCACGCTCACTGATCAGGATCTCAAGCTGGACGTTTATTACCCGCACGCCTACACCACCGGTAAGCCACTGCCCGCCGCCATTCTCGTGCACGGAGACTGGCCGGCGCATATCATCAGGCACTCCAACGACCTGGGTGTTTACGTATCATGGGCGCAGTTAATCGCAGCCTCCGGCGTAATTGCCGTCAACTTCAACCACCGCTCCACAGAGCGCCTAACCCGTATACACGACGCCGCAAGCGATGTCGCCCAACTGCTTGGCTATGTCCGCTACAATGCCGATGCCCTCGACATAGTGGACGACAATCTATGCATCTGGGCGTTCTCCGCGGGCACCCCTCTGGGTATGTGGGCTGCCATGCGCGATAACCCCGATTACGTGCGCGCCATAGTAGCCTATTACGGCGTAATGGATCTGTCCGAGGTTCGCGATGCGCTGGCTCCTGAAATACCCGAGCAGGACCTGCGCGACTTCTCAGCGCTACACTACCTGGAGCAATACCAAGGCAAAATCGCGCCCACGCTCATAGCGAAAGCAGGCCTCGACAGTCCCTTACTCAACGCAAGCATTGACAAATTCGCGGCGCGGGCCGAATCGCTGGGCGCGCCTGTCCAGCTCTTAGTACACCCAAACGGCAGGCACGGCTTCGACGTACTGAACGACGATCTGCGCTCACGGGAAATAATCAAGGCCACCCTCGACTTCGTGCGCTATTCGCTCGGCACTGTATAGCTATCGATAACGTGGCTGATAATGTCGTCGTATGTGCCGGCTAAATAAGCATCCTGCGTGGTGGCCAACATCAGCATATACAGGTGTTGGCGACGCGTTTCAATGAAAGCCTGCGCGTCCCATTGCGTAGTGTTCGCACCTGTATCATCTGACACGTCAAACTTGAAGTCAATTCGATAACTTCCGTCGTTCTGCTTCACCTGGTCGCTTTCTATATAGTTCACGAAATTTGCCTGGAACTGTTCGCTCGCCACCTTCACCATGTCATCGTTCGTCGATGCGCTGTCCAGCAGTGAATACGTTTCCTGTATGAAAGCGTCCCCTGGTGCGTTCGAGAACTGGTAGTTAGGCTCATTTACTTTCACCAGCCAGTCTGAAGGATACTCCAGGCTCCAATCGCCGCCCGTCGGTTTGTACACCGTGTACTCAGTAGTGTTGTCTGCGGGCGTGGGAGTGTTATTGAAGAATCCACCGTTATCCGAGGGTGTGGGAGTATCGTCGAAGAAGCCGCTTCCGGAGGGGGTGGGGGTTTCTGTGTCAAACACAACCAGCTGAGTGGGCGTAGGCCGCGGAGGTCGCGTGGGGTGAGGTCGCACCGCTTCTACAGTAGCTGTTGGCCGAGCCGGGGCTGCAGTGGGCGCGTCTGAGCCACAGGCAGTAAGCATGAAAGCTGCTCCGCAGGCTAGAACCAACATGAGAACAAGTCTTATACTGGCGTACAGTGATTTCCCAGGCAACATAAGCAGCCTTTCCACTCCCCGATCAATCTGTTGGGTTAGTGTAGATCGTTCCATTGCCGATGTCAATAACCTCTTTCCCATATTAAGCCCAATAAACACCCACCCGATCTTTGTTATGATAGTGTTTGACACTGCTTAGCAGTCGAAGGAGAAAAAGAGTGCCTACCGTATTGATCACCGGTTGTTCGACGGGCATTGGCAATGAATGTGCCTTGCGCCTCAATAGAATGGGGTGGCGCGTGTTCGCAGGTGTGCGGCGTGGGGAAGACGGCGCAGCACTCAGAGCCAGGGCGCGGAACAAGAGCCTCCTTACGCCGGTGCTACTGGACGTGACCGATAGCACCTCCATAAACAGTGCCATGCAATTCCTGGAGAGCGTTGTGGGCGACGACGGCTTGAACGGACTCGTGAACAACGCAGGCATAGCCGTGGCCGCGCCCCTTGAATTTGTCTCCATCGCTGAACTGCGCAGGCAACTGGAGGTAAACGTAGTCGGACCGGTAGCGATCACGCAAGCCGTCATCCCTCTGCTACGCCTGGCACGTGGGCGCATCGTGAATATAGGCTCGGTGAGCGGGCGCATAGCAGCACCCTTGCTCGGTCCATATTCGGCTTCAAAGTTCGCACTCGATTCTCTGAGCGATGCTCTCAGGATGGAACTACGACCCTGGCATATACACGTTGCCTATGTGCAACCCTCCAGTATACTCACTCCCATCTGGAGCAAGGCACTTGCGGATGCAGACAGGGTGAGCCAACTAATGCCCGCCCACGCTGAGACCCTCTACGGCCCGATAATGGCACACATGCGAAACGTGGCCGTCCAGTCCCAAAGCAACAGCCTGCCCGCCCACACAGTAGGCAGAGCGGTCGCTCATGCCCTCTCCGCGCCCAAACCAAAGACGCGCTATCCCGTCGGCACTACAGCCTTCGCAGTGGAGCTACTTCGCATCCTGCCCGACAGGCTGCGCACTCGCCTGATTATGAGTCAATTCAAGTAGGGTTTGCTATTTTAGGGATATGTCGCTTCAACCTGCGTCGTTACTCCAGATCTCATGTATGCTTCTTCTTGGGAGTGAGCAGCCCGAATATCAGCGCCGTCGTCCATGCATAAAAGAGGATATATACCTGCTGCAACGCCTTGCGCTCAGTCGGGATCTCTTCCAGCGGTGGTGTCAGGCGCATGGACGGAACAACTGTGGCTGCAGTAATCCCCATTATCCCCGCAAGGACCGTCCCCTGCACAATGCCCGGGAAAGGCAGACTGCCGCGCATGATGCCGTAGAAGGCGCCCCATCCCAGCCCATAGGCCCAGTGCAAGGCCTGCCCGGCGATCTGCTTCTGCTTCTTGTCGAGTTGCTTCTCGAACACATCGCCTGCCAGTTTCCCGGCCAATCTCTCCACCGGCTTCGCCGCGTTCCGGCCTCCGCCCGCACCGCTTTTCCTGGTGTCGCTCGGCAAATCTATCCCGGCTTTCCCCAGTAAGGAAGGCACTTCCTTCATTGACAGCGACAATATAAGCGTCCCACCGATCCCTGCTGTTATGCCCCGTGCTATTGCTCCAAGGGGCGTCATATTTTTAGACATGGCATACTCCTGGCATGATACATGCGCAAAATAGAGCAAGCATTGTGCCATTACTCGATAGTCCACACCAGGGCAAGAAAGCGCGTAACCCTTGCACGTCCATCATGCCTCTGGTAAGGTGTAAGCGTGCCCGTGCCGCACACGCCGGGCCCGGAACTTCCTGGCACGACTATACGACCCCAAAAGGAAACGCATGGAACTGTCTGGCAAACATATATTTGATGCGCCCCGCGAGGCCGTATACCGGGCGATGACTGATCCGGCCATCCTTCGACGCACGCTACCCGGCTGCCAGCGCCTTGAACCACAGGGCGATGGTGCCTACTCCATCACCCTGACCATCGGCCTGGCGATTATTAGGGGCACCTACACGGGCATCATAGAACTGCTAAATGAGGTGCCGCCGGAGTCCTTTTCGTTGAAGCTGGACGCAAACGGCGGAGTGGGAGCCGTAAGCGGGCAGGGCGACTTCCACCTCGCGCCTACCGGCGACACCCAGTCGATGCTCACCTACAGCGGTGAGGCTAATATAGCCGGCAAGATAGGCTTCTTCGCTCGCCCTTTGCTGAAGGCAGGAGCCGCTATGGTCATCGGCCAATTCCTTCGCGCCATGGACGCAGAAGTTGAGCAGCTGGGCTAGACTAATCAGGTATGACACAGGTTCAAAGCGTCCGGCAATACTGCTGCGAGCGCTCTTTGGCGCGCTTGCACTAGCAGTTCCTATTTTGGTCGCTCAACAGGTCTCCGTGACTTCAGTCCAAGATCTAGGTATAGCTACCACGCCGGCGAACGTCACCGGCTTAGGCAAGTCTGAATCAGGAGAGAACGGCCCATTCCGCTGGGGCGGCGAGCAGGTTACTGTACAGCTACAGCCCCTTGGCAGCCCTATGCACGTGGCTTTGCTAGTGCAGGGTGTACGTCCAGACGGTGAAGCGCCCGTGCTTGTTGGCGCCTACTCTTTGGGCAAGAGCCTGGGTGTGCAAGTGGTCCCGCAAACACAGACCCTGCTCCAATACCGCGTGCCTTCCCTCTCCATCTTCACAATCCGGCCCGAGCTAACCATCACCAGCACGACTTTCCGCCCTCCGAACGATGACCGCCAGTTGGTTATAGCATTCTACCGGATCGAGCAAAGCAGCGGCTCGTGGCCTTCACTGCCGTCGCTTTGGCCTGCTTTGGCATGGCTCCTTTCCGGTCTGCTGCTCTACATCGCCATAAGAGTAATCACTGGGAACATGAAGTTGGCCCTCATATCAGTGCTGGGACTAGGAATTCTCCTCGGCATTTTGAATGCGATTGCGCGTCCCTGGCTGGTTTTCTACAGCTGGTATTTTGTGCTGCCCCCGCTGCTCGTGCTCATGCTGCTGCCCTGGTTGCGAGACTTGTTTAGACTCCGGCAGGCTGCCGTTTCTGATCAAGAGACACTCACCATCCCCCGCGATACCCCGACCATTCGCAACGTCTGGCCCATAGCCATATCGGTCCCCATACTCGGCTTGTTGGTGATGCTATGGCACCTCTTCGCGCCACCGGAACCCGCAGCATTTGATGCAACCTACAATGTTAGCTGGGGAGTCTCTTTCTACACCAAATTGCCTGAAGTGCTCCAGATCCTTGGCTTCGTTGTTGTCGTGGCCGCCCTGGCCTGGGCTTTGTTCTCCCGCACTACCGTTGCTGGAGACGAGAACAGCAACGGTCAAAACGATCGACAATTCTGGAAGTGGTTCCCCTGGGCGCTGGTGCTTGTTGGCGTGCTGCTGTTCACCTTCGCGCCCGCCTTGTACTCGGAAGGCGACAGCGCCCTGTTCGACAGGCTGATAGTCAAGAACCACGGGGCTCTCTGGCAAGAGCCCGAGCTCGTTGATTTTCTTCTGAAGGTAAAGTTGTACTATGCTCTCTCTTTCGTGCTGAGCTTGCCCACACAAGCGTTTCAGATCATGGCCGTGGTGGCGGGTGCTATTTACCTGGCAGGCGCAAGTGCGCTGGGGCGTGTTTTGGGCAGGACCCGCGCAGAAGCCTTGGTTGTCGTAGGGGCGCTTATAGCGATTGGTAACATCCTGTTCTTCTTCCGATACATAGAAAACTACGCGCTCGTGTCAGCGGTCAGTCTCTTTGTGCTGTGGTCATGCTGGCAATACGTTGAGGGGCGCATGGCCTTTACTTCCGTGTGCCTGATTGCTGCGGTGGCCGCTCTCATACACGGTGCCGGGTTCTGGTGGGGGCCCATGGTGCTCGTCGCGTGGTATGTGCGCGCCCGCGAACACTCTGCCGAGGGCCGCTGGCGCTGGGCTGGACTGGAGTTAGGGAAGGGAGTATTGACCTCAGTCGCCGTGCTGGTTCTCGTGTTGGGGGTAGTCATCCTCGACGGATACAGCTTCGCACGTCTCGACACGAAGGTGCTCGAACCAGGCGTCGGAATCGTAGGCGGGAATGACACCCACCTGTTCGTGCCTTTCTTCGCCACAGAGACCATATCAGAGAACTATACCTACTTTTCGTGGTCTCACCTTGGCGCGGTCATTCAGGAACAGATGCTTACCGCACCCTTAGCACTCATCACGATTCTGGCTGTACTGGTGGTCGCATGGCGCGACACGCTGGCGCTGCTTAAGGCCAGGCCCGCCGTGATCGTCCTGGCTGTAGGCGCACTAACCGCACTACTGTACTCGATATCGTGGAACCCCGACCTGGGGCCGCGCGGCGACTGGGATCTACTTGCGTTGTCTGCCATACCCCTCACCTTGCTGGCTGTCTTCCTGCTACTGCATCTGTCCAACGGCAAAGCCAAACGACTGGCCCTCGCCTCATACCTGAGCGTCTCAGCAGTGCACACGGTCGCCTGGGTGCTGCTCCACGTCCTTGGCATCCACTATTGATACAACGCCCTTTAGCAAGCTTCACGGAGCATAAGTCCAGTAGCGATAGCTTATGAAACCTGGGCCGCCCGGGTCGAAAGAGGCATCTATTGTGAGCGTCGTATGGTCGCTCGTGATGAATTGTGCAGGTATCGTATATTCGTATTCTTGCCACAAACCCGCCCGCGTGTTGTGCGCATCCCAGATGCCCACCTCTTTACCGTTAGCCAGCACCTTCAAGTGTTGGTCGCCATCCGGGTTCAGGATAGTGCGAGATACAAGAGTCAAAGTCTGGCCGGGAACGCTCTTCACGGTAAATTGCTCCGAACCGGAATGGCGGCGGCCACTGTCGGTAAGTCCTGGACCCTTATCATCGTATATGCTTGTTGTCAGGATGGACTTCGGCTCGGTCACAGATGCCTGTTTGCCAACCATGTTATAGTTATGGCCTTGCTCATCCAGAAGGTCTCCAATATTGACACTGTCCAAATAGGCCTCGCGTCTGTGGAGCAGATATGTGGCCTTTTCATCGAGCGCTGCTTTATCCCAATTTACCTTGTAAAGTGCTTCAGTTGTGCCGGCAGTAATGGATACATTCTGTACTGAAATCGAATATATAGGTGTCAAAAAGCCTTGCCCTACGCTTGCATCAGTGTCATTTATGAACGCGTTCGGGTGAATGAGTATGTACTGCGGGCGGCGATCTTCAGGTCTTCGCATCAACACATCGTAAATCGATCCCCAGCCGCTGAAGAAAACTCCCTTCAGGTCGTCATCTGTCAACCCCACCAGGTCAGTGATATAGCGATCCCCCAGATACTTGTGCGCTCCTACGTCGTTCACGCCGATACGGGCATCCGGCGGTGTGTTGCTTCGTAGCCAGTTGCTAAAGACCATTTGCTGGTAATATATGTCGCGGTTGCTGTCGCCCAGTAGAACGAAGTACCTGACAAACTGGGGCAGCATGAATAGCACAATCACTCCCACCACCCAGGCATAAGTCGTTCTGCTTCTAATAGTGCCGCTGCCATTAGCTTCCGGCCTGCGGAAGACCTGCTGAGCTTTCTCCACCGTCCAGTCTAACCCGGCTGCAAAGTAGAGCCAGATGATAGCATCGTAAGGCTGGAAGTAGCGGTCAATAGGTGCGCCCCTGAGCAACAATGCCAAGGCCATGCCCGCCGTAAACCCCAACAGCAGCCCAATATTGATCAGCCTGTGTCGCTGAGATTGGAGAGCATATCGCGCTCCGAGCGCCGCCAGCGGCACGGTTATAAGTAAAGGGAAGGGCGAATATGGTATATCGAGGCCGAGAAGGGCATCCTTTATCAGGTCAATAAAATGCACGGGTACAAGCCCGAGCGCCTGGTATAAGGGTATGTATGGGATAAAGAAGGACGATTTGCCGGTGGCCGTATTGAATTGCCAGTATCCTGTCAAAGCTATATTTACGACATAAGGCAACAAACCGGCCACCACAGGCACCATCAGCCACAATGAGCGCTTACTGAGTTTCTTCGTGCGCCATAAGTAAACCAGTGTCAGCACGCACACGAACGAAATGACAATATGTCCTTCAGGGCGTAGAAGCGCCACCAGCACACCCGCAACCGCCCCCAAGATGAACCGGTCACTCCGTATGCCTTTTGCCCAGACGTAGAAATAGGCGATCAGCGCGCCTGCATACACTCCTGTTTCCATGCCGGTAAGGAAGTGCCAGTTGGAACGACCATCCAGCAACAAAAAGAACGGGCTCAGCAGGGCGACTCGTCTGCTGAACAGAAGCAGTGCGAGCTTGTACAGTAGGATCACGGCGACCAGGTGCGCCACAAAGCCCAGCCCGAACGCGAAAAGCAACACACGAGTGCCGTTCAAACCGATCAAGAAAGCAGGTGCAAGCAGGAAGGGATAGATAAAGGAACTGTCGCCCGAAGACGGCATGTCGCCCGTGTTGTACTGGAAGGGGTGACCGGCCGCTATCTGGCGCGCATACTGAAGATGGATAAAAGTGTCGTCTAGTGGCGCTGCCAGGTGGCCACCGCTGCCCATCAGCCCAAATATAAACATCACGAGCGTGATAGCGGAAGTAGCGGCGACAAGTAGTGGTATGTCAAAGCGGTGCTTGACAGTGAGGCTGCGGTCCACAGTAGTGTTACTTTGAAGCTCGAGTACTTCGTCCAGCCCTTGTGAACTAATTGGCATGTTAGCTATTATATGTTACTGGCCAGGCACTTTTCGGCTTGCGCACATCTTATTTTTGATTCTAGCTTTGCTAATACCTGATCAGTGTAACAATGTTATACCCGTCCAGGCTCTGGCGGGCGCCCAGTTCCGTCAGTTCGATCAGGAAAGCGAGGGCCACGATCTCGCCGCCCAGTTGCTCCACCAGGTCGATTGTGGCGCGTATCGTACCGCCTGTCGCCAGCAGATCGTCCACTATCACCACGTTCTCGCCCTTCGTAATCGCGTCGCGGTGCATTTCGACCGTGTTGCTACCATACTCCAGGTCGTATTCGGCAGTGATCGTATCCGCAGGCAGCTTACCTAGCTTCCGAACCGGAATGAAGCCCACGCCCATCTTGTAGGCCAGCGGCGCGCCGAAAATGAAGCCCCTGCTCTCAATAGCAACTATTTTGGATACATTCAGATCTTTCAGCTTGTCCGCAAGTTGATCAATCACTTGCACGAACGCGTCGCCCTCTTTCAACAGGGTGGTGATATCACGAAACAAGATGCCGGGTACAGGAAAGTCAGGAACATCTCTTATCAGTTCCGTAAGACTCATATTCTCCATTGAATTCCTCCTGGTCATAGAAAGAGCCAGACTGCAGCATTTCGGCACAATCTGGCTCTCCACATTGAGATCATAAAAGTAGCAGTCTATTATACACTAAGTTCGCCTGGTGTTACGACCCCGCAAGTAGCCTCGCAAGTAACGTGCAGCCAGCGTCGCAGCAAGCAACAGGATAGCGAAAGTAATAGGGAACGAGCCTCCCGTCTGCGGTATAGGCGCAGCCGGCCCCTGCGATACTCCCCCGCCCGCACCGTTCGCGGCCTGCGTGGCCTTCGGCTTGGGTGTCGGCGCTATGGGAGCCAGCGTCGGCTCGCTCACTACTGTCGGAGCCTGGGCGACAACGCCCTGGGTGGGCACGACGGCTGTGGGGGCCGCTGGAGCAGGCGTATCCAGGGGGGGTGCTGTAGTCGGCGCGACCGCCTGGGTAGGTATCTCCGTGGCGCTGGGATCGGTGGGCGTGGTCGCCGTAGCTTCCGGCGCGTTCGTCGGCTGGCTAACGGGGGTGTCGGTTGGCGACGTAGCCTGCGCCACCTGTGCCACGTAGGCATTTGACAGGATTGAGTCTGTCACGCCCGTATAAAGCGCGGATGCCTGGTTGCTCACGTTAGAGAGCCCCCCGTCCGAGATAGTGGCCGGTATCGTCACTACCACCGTCTCACCGGCACTAAGGTCGCCGATTTGCACCGTGATGATGGCCCCATTGACGCTAACCTGCCCCGCCGAACTGGTAATAAGAGTGGGGTCCACGGTCACGCCCGCCGGCAATTGGTCTGTTACGATCACGCCTGGCGCTACCACGCTCCCCTTGTTGGCCACTTCCAGCCTGTATACAATCGCACCGTCCGCGCCTACTTCGGTTTTGTCAGCGGTCAGGTGCAAAGAGACATCAGGCTGGCCCGAGGGCGCAGCTGTCGCTTGTACCGGGGCCTCGGTCGGCGCTGCCGGCGTTCCATTGCTCAGACCGGGCGTAGGCTGAGCATTTGTGCTCCCTCCCGATCCCACAGTAAACGTGAAGTGCTGCTGGCTCACGCCAAAGCCTACTACCGCGTCGCGTACCCCAACCACCGCTTCATAGCTGCCCGGCGCGAGCGACCCATCGAGAATGTTGTAAGCGGTGTTCATGCCAAGGCTTCCGCTATCCAGGATCGATTTGTCCAGTTTTCCGGCCTCGTACACCGACACGCGAAAAGTCTCGCCCGACCTGCGTGCAAGCCACGTCAGTTTGCCCGGCAAAGCCAGGGCAGCGCCTGCCTTTGGCGACAGCAAGGCTACGTCGGCCATTTCAATCGAGGGCACGGTAAAATTCTGCCCCGACAAATAGATGATCGGGAACGAATACCACACAGCCAGCATCCCTTTGCCGCCAGTTACCTTGATCTCGAAATAGGCTGTGCCCGGCGTGCTACCCTGGTTTAGAAAGTGGTACACGCCGTTCTCGTCGGTAGTGGTGGTTGCCAGCAAAGTAATCACGCCGCTGTTGTCGTGCTGGCGCAGATCAACCGTGATGCCCGCAGCGTTGCCCCCCGACACGGTGATTGTGCCACTGATGTCGCCGTTGGCACTCTGCGCCAGTGACGCGCCATGAGCCGGTGCGGCCAGCGACAGGCCCAGGCCCAGCACGATCGCAATCCCGACCAGGAACAGTATGTTCTTGATCCTTTGTGCATTCAGCCAATTGGGCTTGGTGGATTTATACAGATTGTAGTTGTTCATCGCCTTCTCTCCTACGTCCAGCCTGTTTTCCCTGCTTTGTTAGTCGTCCGTTGTTCCAGGTCATATCGACCTATCACCCCTCAGCCACGCCTACGGCGCCCCGTCCCAGCTTTCGTCCAGTGTCGCTACTACTATCAACCGCCGCGTATCAATGCCGACCGGAGTGCACGTGATGAGGGTTACTCGCTTGTCCTCCGTCGGCGCCATCACGTTCGTATCATCCGGGCTTACTTCAAAGCTCTCCTGCACCACGTAGCGATACTCCCCCAAGCCATTGCTCACAAACACGTCATCGCCCGGTTGTAACCTGTTTAGCTCTCGGAACAGGGCCGAGTTTATATCCCGGTGTCCTGCCAGCACCACATTCCCTGTCTGCCCGGGGTCGCCCGAGCCTTCGTGGTGCCCAATGTCCATCGGCGATACCTCCCACTGGCCCAGGTTTACAGTTACTTCGTGTACATCGCTATCCAAAAACATAACCGGTATCCGCAACCGTGTTGGCAACAGCAACTGCGGGTCAACCGTCGGCGTAGCCATGGGCGCCTGCGTCTCCGTAGCAATTGGCACCTGTGTGCCTTCAGGCCTCCCCTTACCGTCGCCTGTAAGCGGGGGCGCCACTTCAGCGATCCGCGTAGGTGTAACCTCCAGCCCGGCACCAGTGAGGGGTGGCGCCACCTCCGCAACGTGCGTTCCCGTCGCTAAAGGGGTAGAAACGCCCCTGACCACCTGCACCGAGTTCGTGCCCGACCCGCTGATCCTGCGTACTCCCGTATCGAAATAGACCGTGTAAACGTACTGAAAGGCCAACCATGCTATCACCAGCGCACCTACTAACTCCAACCCTAACAGAGCTCTGTCGAACCGATTGTAGCTAACAGCAGGCTCTCGATTTTCTGCGCGGCCCTCTGCCGTCTGTGCTCGCTGCCACCTTTTCCCTTGTACTCCAACCTGACTGAGCCGCACTGCGCGGAAGCGGTTGAACTCTTCCTGCACCGGTGCCGCCTCGATTTCAGGTATTGCCGGAGCCGGCTCAGAACGAGCGCGTGCGCTTCTCTCAAAGAAACGAGAAATCGCGCTGCGTCTGCCATCACCAGGCACCTCATTGTCTTTTTGGCGAACACCTGTCCGCGCTGAGATACGTCCAAGCATCGTTATGCGTACCCTATCTAACGTTCAAAACCGCGTCAGTGACGAATACTCCATGGGCGATTCGATGGGAAGTATAGCAGCCGCGCGCGAGGGCGCTGGTGGCAATACACACGCAACTGTCCCGGTTTTTCCACATTTGCACAATTACTGTTAGGGAGGGCAACTCCTGTCGGGTCTTTCCGATACCCTGGTCGCCACTAATATGCAGGAGGAACGAGTACGGGCCCAGACCAAAGGACGTCCAGACTGGAGGATACAGAAATGCGCCGTTCAATAACTTGAACGGCGTGTAATCGCAACCCTATAGGCTCAGGGTGAGGTCGAAGGTGACTTGGGTACGTAGCTGTCGCGAATATCCTCGTACAATAGCTGGTAGTTGTCCTGGAACAGCTGCTTCCCTTCCCGCGTAAACCGCCCACTGCCGCGCTCCAACAGGATAAGGGAGAAATAGCGCTCCTTCAGATGGGCATTGAACACGTTGTCGTCCCATTTCCCGACGTTCGCCAACGAAACGAACATAAAAGGGTCATCGTAGACTACCGGGCGGCCGTTGCTGAGCAGGAGATAGGTGTCTTCCGAATAGATATTGCCCTGCATGCTCGACACCAGGTAGGACAGTTGCTTCATCTGCGAGTCCAGCGCAGGACTCGGCCACGCTCCCTTATACCAGTTTGTTCCGGGGGTAAAGAGCAACACCTGCACGACCACCAGCGCGCACATCGCCGCCAAACTTCCCCGCACGGGCCAACCCCATCGGGCGTCCGCTGCGCCGGACCCCATCAGGTAGCGACAGACCATGTAAAGGCTCGCACCCACCAGCGCGCAGGCCGGCAATAGCATATCCAGCAGGTGGTTGTAATTCGTGCCGTTACGCCCAATACGGGTGGCGGTCGTAGCCGAAGCTACCAGGAAATAGATGACCATCAGGCTAAGAGGGTTGGCAAGCATGGGCCGCAGTGCTTTCGAGCGACCCCGCGACCTTACCCACCCCACGAGCAACACCGCCGCGAACATCACCACACCCAGGCACCATACCAACAGCGGCCAATACTCTCCAACCAGCTTCTGAGCCGAAACGGCGAACCGCGACAGCCCAAACGGCAATATCTGGTTGGCAAATGCATGCTCCCATAGACCTCCGTCTAATAGGAAGTTCATCACCCCAAACGATAAGACGAGCGACCCCGCGAGCGTCAAAGAGTAGCGCACTCCCACTCGTAAGCGCACCATCAACAACCACAGCGTCGCAGCCACAGCCCCATCAACAGCAGACTGCTTGGTATAAAACGCAAGCAGCAAAAACACAATACCCCAGTAGACCCGCCCATCCTTCCAAAACGCCAGCGTCCAGGCAACACCTGCCACCTCCAACAACAGCGCGGGCATATTGGGCTCATACAGGGCCCCCCACACAATCACGGGCGACAGCGACAACCACAATGCCCCTGCGAACACAGCGCAAGCCGGCAAGAGCAGCCTCACCGCCACAGGCACCGGCTCAACAATCGCTTCATCCGGCTTGCCATCCGAAACCGCCCAGCGCCTTCCTGCCAGCCGGACTATGTAGCCAATCACCACAGCGATCAGCACGGTTGCGCCCAACGACATAGCGCGCCCCGGCCCAAACGACAGGCCTCCTAAGCGTGTGGTAACCGCATTCACCAGAAAGTAGAGGGGAGTATATGGCGCCGACACAAACGCGTCTGGGCCGAAATGCCCATAGATATTTGTGCCGTGCGCCACAAGATTAACAGTGTCCAGGTCGACGCCCTCGGTGAAGTCGAATTGCCAGGGCCACGTCACAAATCCGACGCCAACGCCCACAAACTGGGCCAATCGGGGCAGTAGCAAAATCACCCCCACTATCGGCGGCAACAACAGTATGAGCGACCAAAGAGATTTCGGCTTGGGCACAGACATCGCAAGAATTATAACCTATTGGAATGCTTTACAAACCCCTATTGATAGGTTATCATCCGGGTAGCCATTATGATAGGTATGGAGGTGCTGCTGTGTTTAGCGTAGATATTGAGGACGTGTTCGCCTACGAAATTCTCGACTCGCGGGGCAACCCCACTTTGCAGGTCGAGGTCAGTTTACTCGGTGGTGCCGTCGGGCGAGCTGCCGTTCCCTCAGGTGCGTCAACGGGCGCACATGAAGCAGTCGAATTGCGCGACGGCGATAAGAAGCGCTACGGGGGTAAGGGCGTGCTAAAGGCCGTCGAGCACGTAAATGTGGACATAGCCGAGCAGATAATCGGCGCAAACGGCCTTGACCAGGTTACGCTCGACCGTATGCTTATTGAGATAGACGGTACACGCGACAAGAGCAAGATGGGCGCGAACGCACTGCTGGGCGTATCACTGGCAACAGCACACGCCGCGGCCTCGTATTACCGCATGCCGCTATACCGCTATCTGGGTGGACTTTCTGCGCGTACATTGCCCGTGCCGATGTTCAACATCCTTAACGGTGGCAAGCATGCAGCCGACTCCACCGACTTTCAGGAGTTCATGGTCATGCCCACAGGTGCTCCCAGCTTCCACGAGGGGCTAAGATGGGGCGTCGAGGTCTACCAATCCCTCAAAAGCATTCTGCATAGCAAGGGCTACAGCACAGGCGTAGGCGACGAGGGCGGCTTCGCGCCGTCGCTCAAGAGCAACGAAGCCGCCGTTGAGGTCATCCTCGAAGCCATCGAGAAGGCAGGCTATACTCCGGGCAAAGACCTCCACATCGCCCTCGACCCGGCCAGCACGGAACTGTACAGCAATGGTGTCTACGACCTCGCCAAAGAAGGACGCAAGTTGACCAGCGCGCAAATGGTCGACTTCTGGGCCGACTGGGTACGCAAATACCCCATCATTTCTCTGGAAGACGGCATGGCAGAGGACGACTGGGAAGGCTGGCATGCCCTCAACGCACGCGTGGGCGACCGCGTACAGCTCGTCGGCGACGACCTTCTTGTCACGAATCCCATCCGCATAAAGCGCGCTATCGAAGAGCAGTCGTGCAACTCGCTCCTTGCCAAAGTCAACCAGATCGGCACACTCACCGAGGCGATCCAGGCAGTGCGGGACGCTCAGCAGGCCGGTTGGACCGTCGTCCTGTCGCATCGCTCAGGCGAAACCGAAGACACCACGATTGCTGACCTTGCTGTAGCTCTCAACTGCGGCCAGATCAAAACAGGCGCCACAGCGCGCAGCGAAAGAACTGCCAAGTACAATCGCCTCCTGCAGATCGAAGCAGAACTGGGCGATAGCGCCCTCTACCCGGGCATGTCGGCGTTCAATAACATCAAGTAGACGGCGGGCGGTGCTGGCTGCACACATCTGTCGTCCATACCGCTCTATAACCAATTATGGATCCACTAGTAGGCCGTCGCCTCGGCAAATACCAGATTGAATCTCTCATTGGCAGGGGCGGTATGGCGGCGGTCTACAGAGCACATGACACCGCTCTCAACCGCGCGGTTGCCATCAAGGTGCTCGAGCCCTCGCTATCCGTTGACCCCAATGCGGTCGAACGCTTTAAGCGCGAGGCAGTCACTGCCGCCAACCTGGAACACCCCTCTATCGTGCGCGTCTATGACGTGGAGCAGTCGGGCAACCTGCATTACATAGCTATGCGATACGTTCAAGGTACAACCTTGCGCGAGATTCTGCGCGACAACGGCTCTCTGCCCCCTGCCACCTGCCTCAAGATGGTAGAGCCCATCGCCGCCGCTCTCCACTATGCCCACCTGCATGGCGTGGTGCATCGCGACGTCAAACCGGGCAACATCCTGGTCGAGCCCGACGGCACGGTCCTTCTGACCGACTTCGGCATCGCCCGCGCCGCCGATAACGCCCAGTCCTCCCTCACCGCCCAGGGTCACGTCATGGGCACCGCCGACTACCTCGCGCCCGAACAGATTAGCGGCAGGCCTGCAGGCGCGGCTTCGGACGTGTACTCACTTGGCATCGTCCTCTACGAAATGCTAACAGGCGTCACGCCCTTCATGGGCGAGAACACGGCTGCTGTCCTTTACAAGCAGGTACATGAGAAGCCCCCTCCCCTGCACGCGATCAATTCGCGCCTCCCGTCCGATCTTCAGCCCATCCTCGACCGTGCCCTTGCCAAGAGCCCTGCCGCACGCTATGCTGATCCAACTGATCTGGCGCGCGCTCTCGCCGAGATACTCAGATGGAGCCGCCCCAACACCCCGATCGCAGCCGGCAAACCTCGATCCGCAGCCACATCCACAGGCCCCATCGGACAGGGAGGTACAAGTCAAGTGGCCAACGGCAATCGCCGCCCAACGAGCCCCCTCACCGACCCACCCCCCGCCGGCAACCTCCCGCTGCGCAACCCTCCATCTCAGGTGATAGCACCGCCACGCACTACCGGCAGGTGGATCCCGCTTACCGCGGCGGTTGCGCTGCTGGTGGCGGGACTCCTCCTTGTAGCAAGCGCAATAGGGCTATTCGCCAATAGGGTGAGTGGCGACGGTGATGTTCGCTTCAAGCCGCCGGGCGAGTCGACCTATGCCGGGCCGAAACGCACCGACAACGGCCCGGACATCAGCATCCCCAGGGCCCTCATCCCACCCGTTATCGACGCCAATCTGTCCGACTGGCAGGGAGCTCAGCCTGGGCCCTACCAGGCAAACGACGTTACCTTCCGAAAAGTAGGCCGCGATTGGCACGGCCCCGACGACCTGAGCGGCTCCTTCTACTTCGCCTGGGACGACACGAACTTCTATGTAGCGGCCACTATAACCGACAACCTGCACGTACAAACCGCCCGCACGCGTGGCTACGACCTGTATAAGGGCGATGATATAGAGCTCTGGTTCGACACGGACCTCGCGGGCGATTTCGCGGTAAGCGAGGCCAACGCCGACGACTATCAGCTTGGTCTCTCGCCGGGCGATTTTGCCGGGCTTGCTCCGGAAGCTGTCTTCTGGAACCCCGACAGATCCGATGCACGAAACGCCCTTGTGCGCGTTGCCGCCCAGCCGAGAACAGACAATGCTGGCTACACGCTCGAAGCCGCGGTTCCCTGGCAGGCAATGGGCGCGTTCCGTCCCCATCCCGGCAGCGCGATTGGCTTTGCTGCCTCAGCCGGTGACAACGACCAGCGCGACACCCCCGAACAAGAGCTAATGACTTCCACGGGCCCGCGTGTCCAGTACAGGCAGCCTTTTACCTTCGGCAACCTGTTATTCTGAAGAAAGCCGAGCTTCTAACGCCTGTCAAGAGCCTCGAATCCTACTTGACAACCCTACCGTGCTCGTCGTATAATTAGAGGCTGTGACCGAAACAATAGGCGGAGGAAAAACCTTGTATGCAATAATCAGGACCGGGGGCCACCAGTATAGAGTAGCCCCTGGCGACACCATAATCGTAGAGAGGCTCGAAGGCGCCCTGGGTACCCAGGTTGAGCTCGGCGAAGTGCTCATGGTTGGCGGCGGAGAGGATGGAGTGCAAGTGGGCGCACCCTTGCTCGAAGGCGCGAAAGTGCTTGCCACCGTCGTTGCCCAGGACAGAGGCCCCAAACTGATAGTCTTCAAGTACAAAGCCAAGAAGCGCTATCGCAGGAAAACAGGCCACCGGCAGAATCTGACCAGGCTAGCTATTAAGGAAATCAGCCTTTAATCTGATTTCTGCTGCTCGAACGAAGGGAGAAAGAGATGGCACATAAAAAAGGCGTGGGTTCCTCGCGTAACGGACGCGACAGCAAACCCAAAATGCTCGGCGTAAAGTGCGGTGACGGCCAGACTATACACTCCGGCACAATCATCGTCCGCCAGCGTGGCACCAAAATTCACCCCGGCACTAATGTCGGCATTGGCAGAGATCATACCCTCTACGCCCTCGTAAATGGCGCCGTCAAGTTTGAAAACGCCGCAAAAGACCGCAAGCGTGTCAGCGTTTACGCAGTTGCTGCGGAGTAAATAGGTTATTTCGTATTGCCGCCGGGAATAACGGCAACGCTCTACGCAATAGACAATGAAAAATAGGTTAGACAAAAAGGGAAAAGATTAGAAATGAAAACAGCCATCCATCCAAAGTACGTACTGGCAACAGTTACCTGCGCATGCGGTCACTCCTGGCAGACAATGTCTACCAAAGAAGTGCTCAAGACCGACCTGTGCAGCAATTGCCACCCCTTCTATACGGGCGAACAGAGAATCGTTGACACAGCCGGCCAGGTCGAGCGCTTCATGCGCCGCATGGGCAACCGCACCGTCACCCCAACTCCCACAGCTACACAGCTAAGCAAGCGCGGATCGAAGAACAAGGCCAACATCGCGCCTCCTCCCCAGGAGCGCCGCCCACGCCCCGCAGCTGATGCCGATGGTGAAACCACCAACGACACAGCGGACAGCGAACCGGTCACAGCCGATATCGAAGCCTAAGCTTCACATCTTTCCTTCGCAATTCAGAACCTCTCCCCTCACCGGGAGAGGTTTTTTGTAGCCTTTTGCCCTTCCCGTTCGTTAATAATTGTGTACAACAGCACACTCCCAGCCGCTGCCCCAAAGCGCTAAAGGCCGCACGCGCCCGGTTTCCACTATATAATTAACCTACCCGATAGGTGCAGCCATCGGTCGTCCGCCATCACTTATCACGAGGGGGTTTCACACGTGGGAGATTACATCCAGCGTTTCATGCAAGACCAGGGTCCACTCGGCCCGCACCCCAAGTATTACGCCGGGGGATGGGTCGAGGTCATTTGCGGCAGCATGTTTTCGGGCAAGACCGAGGAGTTGATCCGCCGCATCAAACGCGCACAGATCGCCCGCCAGAAGGTTCAGGTGTTCAAGCCCCAGATCGACACCCGCTACTCTCTGGGCCAGGTTGCCTCCCACAACGGCGTTCTCCATAGTGCTGTTCCCGTCGCAGCCTCTGCCGATATTGAAGCACTGATCAAGCCCGATACGACAGTCGTCGCCATTGACGAGACGCAGTTCTTCGACAGCGGCATAATCGGCCTCTGCAAGCGGCTCGCCGGGCGCGGAGTGCGCGTCATCGTGGCCGGCCTGGACACCGACTTCCGGGGCGAGCCCTTCGGCCCGATGCCCCTCATCATGGCCGAAGCCGAAATGGTCGACAAACTGCAGGCCATTTGCGTGGTGTGCGGCGCGCCCGCCAGCCGAACCCAGCGCCTCATAGACGGGCAACCCGCTTCCTACAACGACCCGATTATCATGGTCGGCGCCAAGGAGAACTACGAAGCCCGCTGCCGCCACTGCCACGAAGTGCCAGGCGCACCCGGTGTGCAGGTGCAAGCAAGCGATGCCGAGACCCCGGCTGCAGAAGGTGAGAACGAGGAAACGCAGCCCGGTTTGCACCTGCTAAGCGGCGAATTGAGCCAGGAAAAGGGCCTGGGCCAACCCCGACTCATGCGTGTATAATTATTGTATGGACGAAATAGCCACACAGCCAATCACGCACACCTTTGTTTACAACCCGGATGAGTTCTCGCTCGACCACACCCTTGCCTCAGGCCAGGCATTCCGCTGGAAACGGCAGCCCGACGGCCTCTGGATCGGCGTTATCGGCCAATCTGTCATCGGCATCAAGCAGGAAGGCGAGCTATTCACCTGGTGGGCTCTCGGTGATGATCAGGACGAATCCCTCCTCTACGACTATTTCCAACTCGAAGTTGACACGGGCGAGATCGTGCGCCGCATAGAAGCAGCAGACCCACAGGCTGGTGAGGCCGCAAGGCGCTGGTCCGGCCTACGACTTGCTCGGCAGGATCCCGAAGAAAACATCCTTTCCTTCGTCTGCTCGACAGCCAACAGTGTGCCGCGTATCGCCTACGGCATTTCGCAATTCAGCAAGCACTATGGCCGGCCCCTAGGCACGTGGCAGGGCGAAACCTACTACTCATTCCCCGACGCGCCAACTCTGGCCGAGGTTGATCCTGCGCAACTCACCCAGGTATCCGGCCTGGGCTTCCGAGGCCGCAACCTCGTGAAGGTAGCAGCCCAGATCGCCGAGCGAGGTCCCGGCTGGGCAATGTCCCTCCGCGATATGCCGTATGAGGAGGCACACGCCGAGCTTGTGAAGCTTAACGGCATTGGCGCGAAGATAGCAGACTGTGTGTGCCTCTTCTCCCTCGACAAAACCGAGGCCGTGCCCGTAGATACCCACGTCTGGCAGCTAGCCAAAGACCTCTATTTCCCCGAATGGGAGACGCGTAAAAGCCTCACCGAGCTTGGCTATCGCACAGTATCGGGCGCATTCCGCGAGCGCTTCGGCGACCTCGCAGGCTACGCCCAGAACTACCTCTTCTACGACCACTTCTCCAACCACTGGGGCGGCAGCCCGCTACTGAAGTAACTTCACGAACGAGGAGGAACTTGCATGCCGGCAGGAAAATACGTAGAGGGCGTCTGGCAGGAGAGCGATTGCATACAGTGGCAGAACCGGCTTAATAACTACGACAAAGCCATCGAGGCGCTCGGCAAAGAAAAACTCGTCAATCTCGACCGCTGGTTCCGCGAAGAACTGCCCGCGAGGATCTCGGAGCGTACCCCGTCCTGTATCCACCATGACGAGTTGCAAGGAATCGCTGCCTGGAAGATGCATCGTGGTAGCTGGCGCGAGCGTAATCGCCAGCTGATCGCTGCGATCCCGCCTGAAAAGGTAGAAGAAGTCAGCCGTGAGGCATTCGCCGCCGTCCCGGATCCCCGTAAGCCCGTTGCCATTCTATCGACGCTGCCAGGGGTTGGCCCCGCTACTGCCTCGGCGGCATTGGCAGCCTACGCGCCCCACCTCTACCCCTTCTTCGACGAACTGGTTGCAGCCTTTATCCCCGGCCTTGGCCCCGTCGCCTTCACCATGCCCTATTATCTCAAATACGCCGCCGCTTTGCGCGAGCGCGCCAACCTGCTCAATGCAACCTGTTCCAACGCAGCCTCAACAACGGGGACGCGCCGCAAATGGACCGCACATGATGTTGCCCAGGCGCTCTGGGCGGTCGGCTCATCTCTGGACCGCTAGCGGCGGCAAGGTGGCCCCCGGCCCTGCATCAGGGTAACTTGTAAATAAAACCCCGCCCGCCTTCACCCATACCTCCGTCCACATTTACGGAGCGCCCTCCATCGTAAACTAGGGGTCCCGTCACGGTCTCTAGAGCTTGCCTGGTCATATTGCTTATTAGCGTGTGACCGTGGATCAGCCGCTTCGCACCATAAGCATCCAACACCATACTCACCCTCTCGTGCCCATTGGACACATGGTCCCCGAACTCTCGATGAAACTCTCCCAGCAGGCGGTTGTACTCTACCGGGTCTCGCCTGCGCAAAAGAGCGGACATAGATCGATTGACATCCTCCACAGACCAACCATACTTCAAATAGTCTGTACTGTCCGCATGCAAGAACAGCCAATCACCAATTCGTAACATAGCTGGCAAGTTAATGATCCAGTCGGTGTGAGCCTCTGTGAGCCCATGCAAGTCCTGCTCAACACCTCCATTGAACTTCCAATCGTCATAGAAGTTTCCGGTTGGCCCATCGGTCGGCTCATTGGGCATCCAGAGAGCAGAAAGAATCACGGGCTCGTGATTGCCAAGCAGTGCCTCCACCTTACCACCAAATGCACTTGCTTCAGTCTGTAATCTCATTACCAGGTCGACAACCGACACTCCGTCCGGCCCACGATCGAAATAATCGCCTATGAACACGAGGACAGTTTGGCCGCCCAACCAGCCAAGGGCATGATCTATCAGCCCCGCGTTCTTCAGCAAGCCTACAACCTTGTCGTAGTCGCCATGTACGTCACCAACGACGAAGATCTGTTTCACACCTACCTAACTCCCTAGCGGCTTCGCCTTCGCCACCCCCACTCTACGCGGGTACGCGGCGGGCGTATTGCGCAGCTTCTTTATCACTACGACAAACCGGTCTTCCTCTTCACCGGGCAATCTGAACGTCTGCACTTCGGGGAGACTGCCTCCCAGTACAAAGGCCGCCCTTCTCCCCTCAATTAGCTCACGGGATATGTCGCCTTTCTTGGGGGCTAACATCAGCCCGCCCACTTTCACCAGAGGCAGGCAGTACTCGCATAGTACAGGCAAGGGCGCCACGCCCCGCGCCGCGACCGCGTCGTACTGCTGGCGGAATGCCCTGTCCAGCCCTAGCTCTTCGGCGCGCCCGGTGTGTATGTCCACCTCGCCCAGTCCAAGCGCCTGGCATAATTCGCGCAGAAAGCTTGTCTTCTTGCCCACCGAGTCTGTCAGCGCCAGCTTGATCTGAGGCCACAAAACCTTCAACGGCACTCCCGGAAAGCCCGCGCCCGTGCCCACATCCATCAGCCGGAATCCCTCTAGTGGCGCACCTCCCAGTTCGTGCATTATGGTGGCCCCAACAGTCAAACTGTCAAGGAAGTGGCGCACCTGCACGCCATCGAGATCGGTTATGGCGGTCAGGTTCATCCTGCTGTTCCAGTCGACCAGCGTCTCATAGTACAACCCGAATTGCTCGACCTGTCGCGCGCCCAGGTCGAACCCGAGATCGCGCGCACCTTCTATCAGCAGTGGCATTTCGGGCGCTGTCATCCGGCAAACCCGCGCCCAGCCGCCCTAACTTCTTCGTTACAGGCAATCAGCATACAGTCCACTCCTAAAGATAACCAAGCTCCCTGAGCGGCTCCTCGCACAACAGCACGGCCAGCGCACACCACCCGTTCTTCATCTCGCCCGACCTCGCCAACCGTATGGCCTCAACCACCGGCACCACGCACAGCTCAATATGCTCCACTGGCTCCGGATTGGGTACTTCATGTAACTCCACTCCCAGCGCAAGAAAAACATGCGACACCTCGTCAGTGGTTGAGTTTGCCGTGTAAAATGACGAGACAAACCGCAACTCCTCGCAGGTGGCCCCTGCTTCTTCGCGCAACTCGTCACGCGCTACATCTTCCAACGCTTCACCCTGCCGGTCGTGCATGCCGCCTGCGGGTATCTCGATGCACCACTCATCGACCGGGTACCTGTACTGCCGGATCATCACCATCTCCCCGGCCTTCGTGATTGGCACTATGCCCACCGCCCCCGACGATACACGGTAGGTGTATACGACCTCGCCCACGCCGTCTAGCTCAACCTTGTCCTCGCGCAGCTTAAGCCATTGCGTCGAAAACGGGTAGGACGTTTCTTTCAGGCGCCAACCCAGCTTCTCGCCTTCCGGCTTATCGTGTTTAGTCATGCAAGATGTTCCAATAGCTCGATCCTGTTGCCAAACGGGTCATTCACGTAAAATCGCGTGACACCTCCAAGAGGTTCGGCCTCCGCAATCACACAACCTACCGCTTCCAACCCGGCACGAAGCGCGGCCAGGTCGTGCACAAGCAATGCAGGATGAGCCTTGAGCGCAGGGCTAAATGGCACTTCGAGGCCGACGTGTAGCTCGCCCTTGCCAAGCGAGAACCACACTCCGCCCTTAGGCTTGAGTATATCCGGCTTCTCAATCTCGCTAAGGCCCAGCAACCCGCCATAGAACGCACGCGCCTGTTCCTCTACCCTCGGTACACGAGGCGCAGCTACCTGCACATGGTCCAGGCCAACTACCGGCATTAGCCTATCTCCTTCAGACTGTCACCGTTGCGCAAGGCAGCCAGATTGTTCGCACCGACACCGAACATGGCGATCCGCAACTGGTCGCGTATCACGCCGCCCACCTCGACCACGGCTTCGGGCGACATAGCCGCTGCCTTCAGGAAAGGACGCGCCATCCCGGCCAGCGTCGCGCCCAGAGCCAACGCCTTCGCCACGTCAATACCGTTGCGCACTCCACCGCTTGCAAACACCGTAGCATTTACAGGCGTTGGCTCTGCCAGCGCGAGGCTCACGCTCTCCGAAGTGGGAATGCCCCAACCCGCGAACGCCTCCGCCACGAGCCGCCCACTCTCCGCCGGTATCCTTTGTGCCTCCACCTGGCTCCACGACGTGCCTCCCGCCCCGGCCACATCAATCGCAGACACTCCTGCGTTCCACAGCAGTTGCGCGGCCTCGTAGGATATGCCCCAGCCAACTTCCTTGGCTATCACGGGCACCCCCACCTCGCGGCACACCTTCTCTATCTTAGCCGCCAACCCCTCGAAATTTGTGTCCCCTTCCGGCTGCACAGCCTCCTGCATAGCGTTCAGGTGCAGAACAAGCGCGTCCGCCTCTATCATGTCTACCGCACGCCTGCACTCCTCCACCCCGTACGAGTAGTTGAGTTGCACCGCGCCCACATTGGCAAACAGCAGCACATCAGGCGCATACTTCCTTACCTGGTAGGTGGAAGCAAGCTCCGGCCGTTCAATGGCCGCCCTCTGCGATCCCACTCCCATCGCCAACCCTAACTCCTGTGCCCCCAACGCCAGGTTGCGGTTGATCTCCTCCGCTCGTGGCGCGCCCCCGGTCATGGACGAAATCAGCAGCGGCACGCGTAACACCCGCCCCCACAGCACAAGCGACGTGTCGACATCACGCAGGTCTAACTCCGGCAATGCCTGGTGGACAAAGCGGTAACGCTCGAAGCCCGACGTTATCCCCTGTGCTGACACGTCCTCTTCAAGGCAAATGCGAATGTGGTCCGACTTGCGGCTCTCTGTTCCCATATCTCTTCTGGACGAGTCGTAGATCGTAAGTCGCTGATCGTAAGTCATTAGCAGTTGCGACCTACGATCAGCGACTTACGATCTACGACTCATATAACTTCCAGCACGAACAACAACTCCTGCCCCGGTATTATATACGCCAGGTGCTCCTCATAAAAGAGCAGCCAGCGGTTGGTGAGCCTCATCACCAGCTTATTGAAGGGCGTGTGCGGCTGCATGTCCATGCGCCCCACTATCTTGCGGAAGCGCGCGGTTGAGTAATCGTACTTCGCGAATGGAGTATTCACGCACATGTAGTCAAAGCTGCGCGACGAGAAAGCATGTACGTGCGTGGGGTCGGTGTTGAAATTGAGGCTGGAGAAGTGCGGCACGCGAATCAGCACCCGGCCTCCTGCCTTCGTCACGCGATGGAGCTCCTCCATCACGCTTATCACATTTTGCAGATGCTCGATGACATGCTCGCACACGACGAGGTCAAACGTACCGTTCTCAAACGGGTAAGGAAAGCGGTTCAGGTCCCACACCACGTCCGGGTGCAGTCGCGGATTAATATCGAGTGTGGTCGCTCCCACGATCTTCTTGCGGCCTGCGCCGATATGCAAAACGCTCGAAACAGACGACGGACGACGGACTATAGACGACGGTAAAGATCGGTCGTCAGCCATCACCCCAGTGATCTTGGAGTCTTAGTCTTAGCGTCGTCCGTCGTCAGCCGTCTGTCGTCTGTCGTGAACAGGTCAGGAAAGTGCTTCTCAACTTCGCGTACTATACCTTCAGCCGACAAGTTCAACCGATCGCGCCAGAACGCCTGAGATCCATGCTCCACAAACTCGTCGGGCAGTCCCAGGCACTTGATCTTCGGCTCGACAAGGTTGTCGTGGCCGTGGAAGAACTCCAGCACCGCGTCGCCGAAGCCTCCCGCCAGGACCCCTTCTTCGATCGTCACGATGCGTGTGAAGTTCGTGCCAAGGTTCGCCAGCAACTCCTCGTCAAGCGGCTTGGCGAAGCGCGCATTGATCACCGCAACCTCTATGCCGCGCTCGGCGAGCATCTCAGCCGCAGCGATTGACGGGTACACGGGGTCGCCGTAGGCCACTATCGCCAGGTCGCTGCCCTTACGAACAACTTCAGCCTGCCCTATCGGTATTTCGTGTAGCTCCGTGTCCATCGGCACGCCGTAGCCGTTGCCCCTCGGGTAGCGGAAAGCTATAGGGCCATCATGCTTGACGGCCGTATAGACCATGTGCTGCAGTTCGTTCTCGTCTTTGGGAGCCATCAGCACCATATTGGGTATAGGCCGCATATACGCGATGTCGAATGCGCCCTGGTGTGTGCGTCCGTCGTCGCCCACGAGCCCGCCCCTGTCCATCGCGAATACTACGGGCAGGTTTTGAATGCACACATCATGTATCACCTGGTCGTAGGCTCGCTGCAAGAAGGTCGAGTAAATGGCGCACACCGGCTTCATCCCCTCGCAGGCCATTCCCGCCGCGAAAGTAACAGCATGCTGCTCCGCTATGCCCACATCGAAGCACCTGTCGGGGAATACCTTGGCGAACTTGTTCAGAGAAGTGCCGTCGGGCATGGCCGCCGTGATAGCCACGATGCGGTCATCCATGCGCGCAGCCTTGATAAGTGCTTCGGCGAAAACGTCCTGGAACTTGGGTGCTGTCGCCTTCGGCACGCCGGGCTTACCTGGAGGCGAGATCGCGTGCCATTTGACTGCGTCTTCTTCAGCTATATCGTGACCTTTGCCTTTGACCGTGATGGCGTGCACGAATACGGGCTTTTTCGCCTGCTTGGCCGCTTCCAGCACCTGCACAAGCTCGCGCACATTGTGACCGTCCACGGGGCCCAGGTAGATGAAGCCCAATTCCTCCCAGATCATTGTAGGAACCATGAACTCCTTGACCGAGTCCTTGGCGTGCTTGCCCCAGTCAATTATCCTGTCGCCAAAGGGAACAAGCCCCAGCACGTTCTCCATCAGGTCTTTCGCACTTTCGTAACGAGGGTCGGTACGTACACTGTACAGGTACTTGGAAAGCGCTCCTACGTTCGGCGCAATAGACATCTCGTTATCGTTCAGGATCACTATAAATGGGTGGTCCGAGCTACCCGCGTTGTTCAGGGCCTCGTAGGCCATGCCGCCCGTTAGCGCACCATCCCCGATCACGGCCACAGCGCTGAAATGTTCCTTCTTCAGGTCGCGCGCCACTGCCATGCCGTAGGCCGCCGATATCGACGTCGAGGCATGCCCCGCACCGAACGCGTCATGCACGCTCTCGTCCCTGGACAAGAAGCCGTTGAGGCCACCGTACTGCCGGATGGTGTTGAAGCGGTCACGCCTGCCTGTCAGTAGCTTATGTGGGTATGCCTGGTGCCCTACGTCCCACACGATCTTGTCGATGGGCGAGTGGAACACGTAATGCAGGGCTACTGTCAGTTCAACTGTGCCGAGGTTGGAGGCATAGTGCCCTCCAACAAGGTTGATTGTTTCTATTACTTCTTGTCGTACCTCGCTTGCCAGTTTTTCGAGTTCTGACATGCTAAGGCCCCTCATATCCGACGGGTCGTTTATTCTATCCAGGATTCTCTTCATTAAAAGGACTTCTTTCAGAGTTTACAGAGCAGCAATGCCACAAGTTCGCCCCCGGCAAACTATCTTCCTTATTAACTTACGTTTCAGGAGAGGCATTGATGCAATATATGTGCCAGCTTTCACTTACGCCGGCCGGTAAACCCATAAATATCATAAGCAGGAGGTCAGGAATGTTACCTCGTTGTAGCAAACTGGGTTAATTATATCACAAAGTAGGCCGTAATAAAGCACCTGAGTGCCATTACGGCCCGAACAACGGCCAGATAGACTGGCTTCCGCTGTCGTAGGCTGTCGTAGGCTGTCGTAGGCTGTCCGTGGTCGGTCTACAATGATAACGGGCGCGCAATGCTCACCACCGACGGCAACACAATGCGAAACACGGCGCCCTGTCCGGGCGACGAAAGGGCGCGGATGGTGCCTCCGTGCGCCTCGATAATGCCCCTGGCTATCGCGAGACCCAGCCCGGCACCCGGCCCTGTCGCGCTCTGGTCACGAGTCCGCGCAGGCTGCCCCCTGTAAAAGCGGTCGAAAACATGAGGCAGATCGCTCTCCGGTATGCCCTCGCCGGTATCTGCCACGGTCAGTTCCACACCGTCACCTTCTCCGCGCACCGTCAGCGTGATCGTGCCGTCTGAGGGTGTGTGCCTGATCGCGTTCTGGATCAGGTTGTACAGCACCCGCTGCATCCTGGGCGCGTCGAGCGGCACGCGGGGCGGCGTCCCCTCCACCTGCCCCTCCAGTTGCACGTTCTTCTCCCTCGCCTGCGCCCTCATGCTCTCCAGCGCGTCCGAGACAAGATCCCCCAGCGACGCCGGCTCCAGGTGCAACCTCAGCGCCCCTGCATCTATCTGCGACAACTCAAACAGGTCGTCAATCAGCGTGGCGAGGTGCTGCGTTTCACCCTGGATCGTGTGCAGGTAGCGGCGCACCGTCTCGCTGTCCGTCACCACGCCGTCGTTCAAGGCCTCAACCATTACGCGCATACTGGCGAGAGGCGTGCGAAGGTCGTGAGAAACCGCTGCAATCAATTCCCGCCTCGAGGTTTCAAGCCGCTCGCGCGCTGCCTGCATCTCCTGCAGCCTCTCCACCATCGAGTTGAACTCAGCCGATAGCCTCCCTATCTCGTCCCGCGAATTGACCTCCACCCGTGCCGTCAGGTCACCCCCCGCCACGCGGCGCGCCATTGATAGCAGCATGCGCAACCGTGACACGATGCTCTGGGCCATGAATATCGCGAAAAAGAGCGAGATCATAGCCGAGAAAACAAGCAACACAGACAACAATGGCAGATCGTGCGCCTTGGACAGAAACATGTTGACTGACGTGTAGATGATGTTGATCGCCACCACCACCACGCCCACTAAATACACGAGCGCCAGGCTGACTGCCAGCGAAGGCACTCGCTTACCCAACCCCAGCCGGAACGCCACTGCCCCCAGTGCCACCGAGATGACGCCCGAAACTACCAGAGACCCCGTCAGCGCTTGCAGGTCCTGTGGCGGCGGACTGAACATCAGCCACGCCACGACCACCGCCACGCCAATTGCCAGCACCAGCCCAAACATGGCGAGGCCGATCAGCATAGCGGACGAGTTGCGCCCGGTCGTCAAAGCGTTGTTTTCTTCCATAACGGTGCCGACACCTATCTACTTGCCGCCATGTCAAATTTGTAGCCCACACCCCACACAGTCTTCACGTAGCGCGGACGCATCGGGTCGGGCTCGATCTTTTCACGCAAGCGGCGCACATGTACCGTGACTGTGGAGGTATCTCCGTAGTATGAATAGTCCCACACCTGGTCCAGCAGCTGTGTGCGCGTGAACACTTCCTGCGGGTGGCGCGCTAGAAAATATAGCAGGTCGAATTCTTTGGCTGTTAGCTCAACCGGCCCGGCGTCCATCTCAACCGCTCGCGTGCGTGGGTTGATTTTGAGGCCCGGAAACTTCAGAGTGTCGTCTGCTCCCGGCTCCGCGGGCGCAATAGCCGTCGAGCGGCGCAACACTGCCTTTATCCGCGCCACCAGTTCGCGGGGGCTAAAGGGCTTGGTGAGATAGTCATCGGCCCCTATACCTAACCCCACCAGCTTGTCCATCTCGTCACTGCGGGCCGTCAGCATGATAATTGGTGTGTTGGAGGTAGCGCGTACCCGGCGGCAAACCTCCAGTCCGTCCAGGCGAGGCAGCATCACGTCCAGCACAATCAGGTCGGGGCTTGTTTCTGCGAACTGTTTCAGTGCCGCTTCGCCGTCAGTAGCCGTTACGACATTGTACAATTCGCGACGTAAGTAGGCGCTCACAACCTCCAGTATATTGGGCTCGTCATCCACAACCAGAATCGTCAACTCGTCTGTGCCAGTGCTGGCGCTCAATGCAGTCTCCTCTTTAGCCGCTGATGCCGGCGATGTCCATATTCGGGCTGCCTCCTGCACAACCTGCATAATCGCAGAGTGCGAGTCCCATACCACGTTTTCCTGTGCGCCCATTATACACCGCCTACCCCGTAGTGTTTGCCCAGCAATGCCTGCTCCTCAACTCTAAACAATCTTAGCATTTCGGTCTTACTTCCCGCCTCACATTTCTTACGCGTCTATTACGCTATCAGGACCACCCGGTACAACAATAGCCGGAACAACAATAGCCGGAACAACCACTAGCAGACTGCCTGAAGCTGTGGTAGTATGGGAGACACCGGGACGCCTGGTTGTCAGAGAGGCGGTGCGCCGTATGGCGTTCTCCTCCCCTGTCTATACCTCATCCTGTACTCCCTGCAAGGAAGGCCAAAACTATGCAAAGCCGCACAACGCCACGGGCGCTAAGATCACCGATCGCTCGTGTTTTGGGCGCAATCACCATTTGCCTGCTGGCGTCACTGGTCATGCTGGCCGGCCAAAGCCAATTCGCCGTGGCAGGCCCCAGGATTGTCGATCCCGCGGCACCATCGGTTCTATGCCAGCAATTCGGAGTAAACCTCAGCGGTGGTGAGTTCGGTAGCGCCCTACCCGGCACCTATGGCGTCGACTACATCTATCCTGGCATAGATGCCGAGGGCTTCACCAACGCCTGGGAGATGGACTACTTTCACAGCAAAGGGCTGAATCTGCTGCGAGTCCCCCTCCAGTGGGAGCGCCTGCAGCACGACCTTTACGGTCCCCTCTCGACCTTCGACCTGGGCCTCATCGACCAGGTTCTCGCCAATGCGGCGGCGCATGGCATGAGCGTGGTCCTCGGGCCTCATAACTTTGCGCGTCGCACAATTGGCGGCGTAGACTACATAATCGGCTCGGCGCAGGTTCCCTACAGCGCCTTCACCGATTTCTGGCAGAAGATGGCGCAGCACTTCGCGGGGCACGCCGGCCTGTATGCCTACGCGCTCGACAATGAGCCGCACGATACGGGCGGCCTGTGGGTCACTGGCGGCGCGCAGGCAGGCGTTGATGGCGTCCGCGCCGCCGATCTGTCTACCCCCATCCTCATTCCCGGCGACGGTTGGTCTGGTGCCTGGGCCTGGCTCGATTCGGGCAATGACGCGCTGAGGACGCTCAACGATCCGGCTAACAACCTGATCTTTGAGGCGCACCAGTATTTCGACAGCGACGGCAGTGGCTCATATGCCCTGTCCTACGATGCTCAGGGTGCATACCCCACTCTTGGCGTCGACCGCCTTCAGGAGTTCGTCACCTGGCTGCACACCTACGGCCTGCGTGGCATGCTAAACGAGTACGGCGTGCCGGACGATGATTCCCGCTGGCTAACTCTGCTCGGCAACGCGCTGACCTATCTCGAACAGAACAACGATGTGATTTTGGGCGGCGCAGACTGGTCCGCCGGCCCCTGGTGGGGTAACGCCTACCGTCTTTCGGTCGAGCCCACGGGCACCTGGCCCAACGTAACAGATCGCCCGCAGATGAGCGTTCTGCAAGCGCACACGGGCACAGGTTGCACCCCCGCTCCCACCCCGACGCCGTCCGGATCATGCACTGTCCAGTTCAACGACGTGCTGCCCGGCAGCACCTTCTACGCCTATGTGCATTGCCTGGCTTGCCAGGGTATCGTCAGCGGCTATCCGGATAATACGTTCCGCCCCAGTAATACTGTCACGAGGGGGCAATTGAGCAAGATCATCTCGAACTCAGCAGGCTACTCCGAGACCTACACAACGGCCACCTTCGCCGACGTGCCCGTAGGCAGCACATTCCACCTCTTCATCGAGCGGCTTTATTCACGAGGTATTGTCACGGGATATGCCTGCGGCGGTTTGGGCGAGCCCTGCCCCGGCGTATACTACCGCCCTAATGTCGAAGTTACCCGCGGCCAAACATCGAAGGTCACGGCGATAGCCAATGGCCTCCCCGCGCCGCCACCTGGTCAACAGACCTTTCAGGACGTGCCCCCCGACAGTACCTTCTGGACCTGGATTGAGGCGTTGGCCTCTACAGGAGCAATTCAGGGCTACGACTGCGGCGGTCCGGGCGAGCCATGCATACCGCCCGGCAAACCTTACTTCCGTCCCGGCGCCAACGTAACGCGCGGGCAAAGCGCCAAAATAGTCTCGAATACCTTTTTCCCTGGCTGCGTGGTACAAACGCCGCGCTAATATTAGCTCCAGTCTCTCTCCACAACTCGCACTCCATCTGCAGTCGCAATAACCACCCTGGAGACAATACCGAGGAACAGGCCGTGCTCAACAACGCCGGTGATCTGCTTGATCGCCTTCGCAATGGGGTAAGCATCAGCCATTGGTGGAAAACGACAATCCAGTATCAGGTGGCCCGAATCGGTAACGAAGGGCGATCGGTCAGCACCCAGGCGCAACACAGGTTCGCAATCCAGATCGCGCAACGTGTCGCGGGTCCGAGTCCATCCCCAGCGCACAACTTCCACAGGCACACTCGTGTGGTCGCCCAGTTTCTTGACGACCTTGCTGCCATCCACGACCAAGATCTCTTCGTGCGTCGCCAGTGCCACCATCTTTTCATAGAGCAGCGCCCCACCCATACCCTTGATCGCATCCAGAGTACCCAGCACGATCTCGTCGGCACCGTCAATCGTCACGTCCAGTTGGGGACATTCTTCCAGCGTGACGACCTTTATGCCCACCTCTGCCGCCAGCCTGCTGATCTTGTTCGACGTTGCTACACAACGCACGTGTAAGGCTTCTTCACGCACGCGCCGCCCGATCTCGCGTACAGCGTGTTCGGCAGTCGAGCCTGTTCCCAGCCCCACATCCATGCCCTCGCGCACGTATTCCACAGCACGCAAAGCAGCCTGGCGTTTCAGATCATCAGCAGTCATAGCCCCTCTGTAGTGATAAGTGATAAGTGCGGTTCTTGCTCACTTATCACTTATCACTTATCACTCAATCCCTCGGCATCGTAATTATGCCCAGTTGCAAAGCAAGTGTAGTGGCCTCCAGTTTCGAGTGGACGCCCATCTTCTTGATTATGTTCTGTATATGCGTGCGCACCGTATTGGGGCTGAGCACGAACATATCAGCCATAGCCTCATTGCTGCGGCCACGGGCCAACTGCTCCAGAATCTCTATCTCACGCGCCGACAACTTCGAGCGCAACTGTTCGGCCTGTTGCTCGCGCTGCTGTTGGCGGTGGAAATGTGACAGGATGCGCGGGATCATGAAGGGCGGCACGACCGGCTCCCCTTCGCTGGCTGTGTGAACCGCCTGCACCACCTCGCTCAATGCTTGCTGCTTGGTGATATAGCCTGCCGCACCTGCCGCGATAGCCTCTGCCATAACGGCCTCGCCCGTGTCTGCGGTCAACACCAATACTGTCGTGTTCTCACCTGCGGCTCGAAGCTCCTTAACGACTTCCAGCCCACTCATGCCGGGCATATGATAGTCTACGAGCAATACGTCCGGCTTGGTCTCGATCGCCAGTTTCAACCCTTCCTCGCCTGTGAATGCCATACCCACGACGATAATATCATCATGCATATTGAGCACCGTTTGCAGAAGCTCGGTGAAAACCGGCTGGTCGTCCACCACCAGCACCCTTATCGGGCCCTCGCGTGGTGGGGTCTCAGCGCCTGATTCGACCTGTATGTTGTCTTCTATGTTGTCATTCATTGGCTGTTACTTTCTCAGGTTGTTTTACGACCACGTGACCAGGCCTGTGCCCGTGGCCGTTTGAAATTGCTATCGTCGATTCTACTTCTTCGGCAACCTCCTCGTTGGAGGTACCATTCGTTTGGTCCAGCGCGAGCGACGCTTTTGCCCTCGCCTGGCGTCTGTGCATGCGTGCGCGGCGCTGGCTGGCTGGCGTTTCGCCGGCTGCATCCTCCTCGTCATCCCGCGACGTGGTGAGGAGAGGGATCGTTATTTCGGCTATTGTACCCTTGCCGGGCGCAGGCTCAAGCGTTAGATCGCCTCCATGCGCCTCTATGATCTGGTGAGCTATGTACAACCCGAGGCCGCTACCCGGGATCGCCACGGTTTCCTTGCGTTGGATGCGGCTGTACTTCTCGAACAGCTGCGGTATGTCCTTCGACCCGATGCCGAGACCGTTGTCTCGTACATAAATCATGGCAGTGCCGTCGGCATCGTTCGCCCGCAAGCGCACCTCAATGGGCCCGCCTTGCGGCGAATACTTGATGGCATTTGACAACAGATTGTTCAGCACCTGCTTGAGGCGCGTCGGATCGGCGCGGACCGGAACCTGCTCCGGCCCCTTGATGGTGATTGTGTGTCGCCTGGTTGTCAACTGGTGGTCCCGTACTACCGCGTCGGCCATCTTGCGCAGGTCGGTTTCCACAAAGTGATACGTTAGTCCGCCTGCATCGAGCAACGACATAGCCAGAATGTCATCTATTAGGGTGAGCAGGTGCTGCGACTCTCCCTGGATCGCGGTCAAGAACTCCGTGCGCTGACCGTCGTTGAGGCTAACCCCATGCTCTTTGAGCGCGCCCGCGTAGTTGTAGATATACGAAACAGGAGTCTTTAGCTCATGCGAAGTCATGCTCGCGAATTCCGACTTCATCTTGTCTATATCTTCGATGCGCTTGCGTGCGTCCAGCTCAGTCAGGAACGCGTGATGCAAATCTATGTTAGCACGCTCCAGTTCCGACTGTATGGCGGCCAGCTTATCCGCCTCCTGGCGGGCGCTGGCCAGCAGGCTCTCGTTCTCGGCAGCCGCAGATGATAGCCGCCGCCGCATCTCCTCCAGCACGCCCGCGAGCTCCCCTATCTCGTCGTGCGAGCGCACAACAATCGGGGTCTGCAGGTCACCCCGCGCTATACGCTGGACATTGCGCATAAGCCTGCGCAGCGGCGCGGTAAAACTCTCGGTAAACAGAGTGACGGCGATCAGGGTGAGAAACACCGCTACAAGTGACCACGCCAGTAGCTGCGCCGACACCTCTTCAACGTGTGCCGACAACGTAGCCTGCGCGTCCGAAACCTGCTGGTTCTTGCGAACAATGAAGCCCTCGACCATATTGATCAGCGCGAGCCGAGCGGTTTCGCTCCGTGCGATACTCGCATTGTTCGAGCTCTGGTTAGCGCCCTGCCCCACGAACTCTATCGACTGGTCGGCAAGCTGGGTATAGGTCGCGCTGGCGTTCTTGATGTCTTCAAGCGAGTTGCGATCATCAACCGTCATCAGCAACGGCGTGATCTTCTTGATCGCGGCCGTCTGTTGTTGCACGGCATCGTTATACTCGACAAGCAGGCTGATATCAGGGCTGAGCTCGTATGAGCGGGCAGCCACGATCTGGCGCTGGGCACCTGAGCGCAGGTTGTTGGCCTGAAGCAGGATCCCCTGGTCACGAGTTATGAGATCCGAGTATCGGCTGTTTATGTCAGCGATGGTAAATAGGAAGAAAGCGACCAGGATCACCGCCGCGACCACCAATGCCAGGTATCCGGCAAGTATCTTGTGTCTAATACGCATTTTGATTGCGAGAGGCTAAGACAGGCTTAAAAGGCTGCCTACGTTTGAAGCATGTTGAGTGACGCTCTGATGATTATAGCAGCGCGAGTCGCCCAATGTCAAGATTGCTACGTAATTTTACGTATTTTGCACATGTAAAATGCACGATTAGCACTTCGCTTACTCCTAGAGACAACAGCCCGGAATAGATGCCACGAAATGAGCAGTCCGTTGAACTGGAGAATTGTTGCGCTCGGCGAGGCTGAGCTGATTGCCCCTTCCCACCACAGTCCGGATGTGCAAAACTATTCGCCCGATCTCTTGTCAACCGTCGGAAACGCTGCTATACTCTTTTTACTTCGAGATTACAGGTTCGCCTGAAGTTGAGAAGGAACAGAGGCCCGGATGATCCCTTGTGGACTGTCTGGGTTTTCTGTTTAACATATTCCATACGACGAACGAAAAGAGCAGCCTGTAGGGCTGCTTTTTTTGTCGCTCCCTGCGCTCAATCCGTGCCGCTAAACCAGGGCGACACCTTTAGCTCCCGCGCCGGGACACCCTCCACTGCGCTTCCACCTGTGCGTTTGCCGAAGGGCGATCTCAGCCGACCAGGCAGTTTAAGCGCCCATTCCTTCCGTTCGCCCACATGCGACCCGTACATGTTCGCATATACCTGTGTGATCTCCGCTCCCAGAAAGGTGATCTGGGCCGAAAAGTAGACCCACACCAGGATCACGACCAGCGAGCCGGCGGCACCGAAGGCCGACCCCACATTGGTGATCGCCAGGTATAGGCCGATCAGTATCTGCCCCACCATGAAAAGTATCGACGTAATAAAACTGCCCAGCCACACATCCTTCCACGCAATGCTGATGTCAGGAAGTGTTCTGAAGATAATCGCAAATGTCAGGGTAATGAGACCCAGCGACACAATATAGTTCAGGATCTGCCAAATGATCGGCCCGCCCGGCAAAATCGGGCCTGTTATATCCTGGATTTTGGCTATAAGCGCATTGGCCGCCAGCGACAAGAGCAACACCAATCCCGACGCTATTACAAGGGCGAACATAGCTATATTGGCAAATATAGTATCTGCGATGCCACGCTTCTTCTTCTTCACATCCCACACAACATTGAGCGCGTTCTTCAACTGACCGAAGATAGCCATCGCCCCGAACACCACGCCCAGCGAGCCAATGATGGTGGCGATGATGCCGTCAGTTGGTTTGCTCGCCCCCACAATGATGGATTGCACGGTTTTCGCGCCATCATCGCCCAGGAAACCCTTCAATGTATCGCCAACCTGGCCCGACGCGGCGTCAGGTCCGAGCACCAGTCCGACTATGCCAATTATTGCCACCAACAACGGTCCGATCGAGAAGATGGTGTAGTAAGCCAGGGCGGCCCCAAGCACGGGAGCGCGGTCGTCGCTCCATTCCTTGAAGGCTTCCTTCAGCAAGCGGAAAAGCCGTTTCCAGTCCATGGCAGTCTCCCTGACGGCCCTGCGCAGATAGTCCGTCACCTGCGCGTGCACCCTACGTCTTGCGGTCTATGCTTTGCGGCGGCGCCTGAGCTGCCAGCCCTCTTCTTCGAGGTGCTCAATTATGCCGGGATAGGGCTTCTCTTCTAAAACACAGTGGAGTATGAAGATACCATTGTCCACAGACCAATCCCAGTGAACTTTCTCGACCACGTATGTCGGGGCGGCACCTAGCACCAGCCCCGGAAACGGAGCAAAAGGGAGCACGGTCTCGATCTCGTAGGTAACCATCTTATTATCCCGGCCCGGAACATTGTGTAACATAAGAACAACATCGTAATCCATTGTCCACAAACCTCACAATATCAATTTTGTTGATAGCATTTTACACGATTCGGGCCGCTGCGGCTATTCCGGACTCTGCGAGATCCTACACCTAATCCGCATCAGCTTGCTCACGCTCACGCTTGCCCACTCCCGCGATCACAACAACGTGCTCACCCCTCAAATTCTGCTCGGTTATTCCCTCAAGCAAAGATGAAATCGTCCCACGTTCCACATTCTCGAACATCTTGGTAAGCTCGTGGGCCACCGCCGCCTGGCGGTCACCATACACCTCAAGCGCGTCCTGCAAGAACGCTCTCAGTCGGTGGGGGCTCTCGTAAAAGATTAGCGTATGCGGCGAATCTTTGTCCACCGCCATGAACCTCTTGCGTGGCCCGGGCTTGCGCGGCGCGAACCCCCTGAACGTGAAGCTGTGTAGAGCCAACCCCGATAGCACCAGCGCCATAACAAAAGCCGCGGGGCCAGGTATCATTGTGAACTCCAGCCCCGCAGCCAGCGCCTTCTGCACAAGCGAGTATCCCGGATCTGATATGCCCGGCGTGCCCGCGTCTGTCACCACCGCCACCGATTTGCCGTACTTCAGTTGTTCAATAATGCGCGCCCCCGCGCGCTCCTCGTTGTGCTCGTGGAAGGGCATTTGCGGCTTCTCGATGCCGAAGTGCTTCAGGAGCATACCCGTCTTGCGCGTGTCCTCGCTGGCGATCAAGTCCACCGACTTTAGCGTTTCGAGTGCACGCAAAGTAATATCCTGCAGATTGCCTATAGGGGTAGCAACAAGGTAAAGCATAAATTTGGCGCGGACAATCCGACCACCCGCACCCGCTATTCTACCACGTCTGCCCATACACCGGCACAACACGGGAAGCCGAAGGCATACACCCTGTTGGCCTCAGTTCCTGCCTGTCAGGTGGAAAACCTACACCTCCCCTTAGAACTATTGTACTGTATACCTAGAGAATAACATGCCATGAGGAATGGGGGAGCACTATGCCCTTCGACGCGGCGGAGGTTGCCAGGCAAATACAGGAAAGCAAAGACGGCTCGCACTACGACGTGCAGGCGCGAATAGACGCACTCCAGCTTGCGCGGCGCATCTACGAGGCCGTGGGCGAAACCGAGTGGGAGCTGCGCGTGCGCGACGCCGCCACCCGACGTTGGGTAGCAGCGCCCCTCTCCCCGCTCCACACCTTCCCCCGGTACCAACCCCACCCTCCCGTCTATAGGGTCGCTGCCACCGACTCCTCTTTCATCGCACCCGACAAGCACCGTGGCGCACTGTGCTACCTGATCAACGTGGGCCGAGTGATGGTGCAATACGGCTATGCCCCTCTCGCCGAAATCGACAACACTCCCAGCCACTATCCCGAGCTCCCCTCCGATAGCGAAGAACTCTACTCGGCGCGAGTACTCGGTGCGAAATGCGCCCTGCATGAGCTAAAAGAGCTTTACGAATGGTCGCGCCGGTACAAGGCCGACGTCGCCCTGCTCGACGGCTCGCTCATGCAGCTTGTCTACATGCTCTCCAAAGAAGCCCCCGTCATGGCGATCATGAGCGAGTACCTGGAGGTGCTGCGGGCCTTCGAGGATATAGGTGTGCCAGTGGTGGGCTACGTCAGCAGGCCCGACAGCGGCATGGTGATGCGCGCTATACGCCTCCTCGGCTGCGAGCAGGAAGTACCCCACGAACAGCGCCCGGAAGAGCCTTGCACCTGCTCGCCCCTCTGGAACATCAACGACTCTGACCTGTTCGGGATGCTCGTAGACGAAGGCGAACTCTCCCCTCTGTTCGAGGCCACGTTCACCTACCTCGTAACAGCCAACTCGCAAATTGCAAAGGAGCTATCCTTCGCCTACCTGGGCACCGAGTACGAGATCGCCCGCCTCGAGTTCCCCCTGTGGGTGGCCCGCCAGGGCTTGCTCGACAAGACAATAGAGATTATCCTCCACCAGTGCGTGCTCGGTAAGGGCTACCCCAACGCTCTCCTTCTAGCCCACCAGTTCGCCGTGCTGCACAACGCCGACCGCGAAAGCTACTACTTCCTCCTTGAGCGCGCGGGCCTCTTGCACAACCCAACCGAGAAAGCGCAGGGCAAACGAATGATAGGACAGGCTATTTAGTTCCAAGTTCCAAGTTTGCTCTAACCAACAATGATCATAACCAACTCAACCACCCCTCTTTGTCATACTGAATGGATCATGCTGCAAGTAGATGTCGAAAGGAAGCAACACAAGTTGGGTTTTGTCATTCTGAACGAAGTGAAGAATCTTGGCTCTAAGCTGGGTACGATCCCCTCAGCCAATTCGAACCCTGGCTTGAGGAATATATGAAAATTGACGAACTTGAAAAAGACCTTATGAAGTTCCTCCTTGCAGGATATGATCCCGTCCTTGAAACGCTACGCGAGCAGTATGCGGTTAGCGTTATTACGGCCCGCACTTATACAGGCGTCGGAAGTTTCACCGATTTTGCCATTCCTGAGGGGACAACTCCTGTCAAGCCTGCCAATATCAAGATAGAAGATGTGTTCTTGCAACTTCAAGGCGTAAAGTTTGGATTCTTGGTTATATTGTTCGTGCGTAATGGATATATGAGCAGCCTAGAGATCGTCCATGTCTCTACCGATCTGTTGCCTGAAGAACCGGTTGTTGAATGCATAAGTTACATGACGAACAAAGGCGATTTCAACGTGCGAGACATTGAGGCGCTACGTCATGCATGGAGCAGAAGGTAATGAACCGGCCAATGCAAACTTGTCCCGAATGCGGAGCCACCCACTCCCACAACCAAACCTGCAACGACGACCTCAACACCCTCCTCGTCTGGGAAACCAAAGACCCAGCCAAATGGGAGGCCCACCACCTGATGGTCCTCTCCTACCATCTCCAACACCCCACTATGTACTCTCAGGATGGACTCAACGCCGCCTCGAAACTCCTGGCTGAATTCATCGAGACCAACACAACCCCCGAACAAGTCCGCCGACGTGATCGTACTCGCCTGAACTCCAACCGCCGAACCTACAAAATCACCTCCAGTTCCACCCCTTATGCCCACTACAAACACCCCGTCCACTGGCCGATGACCGTCGCTGACATAATAGCAGGCGGCCCCGACAACTACATGACCAACATCAAAGCCTGGGCACGCTCCATCTATGACCAACTAAAAGCCACCGAAAATCTCACTTCAGCCAAACAAGAACCTCCCACGACACCCAAAACAAGACCAATGACCAACCAACAAAAACCCCTCGGCAAACATTGGAAACCCAGGCACAAGTAAGAACCCGTAACAACCAACAACCAGGAACTACTATGAAAGAACGCAACCAAACCGGCGAAGTCATCGCCACCTCATACAGCAGTTTCACCGTCGAAAGCTACGAGCTGAACAACACGCCTCCCCTCGGCGGCCTCGTCATCGCGGAGAACGTGATCGGCGTCGTGTGCTCTGCCCGCACCGAAGGTCTCGGCCCCATCTCTGCCAAAGGCAGCCTCGGCGACGAAGACGGCGGCGTCTACCAACTCTATCCCGACCTCCAGCGCACTCTCAGGACCAACTTCACCGCCCTGGTCGTGGGTTGTTATGCTGGCGAAGACGAGCGCAACGCCGTTTACACCTACCCCGAATGCCCGCCCCGCGTCCACTACAAGTGCTGGCTGGCCGGCGACGATGAGCTAGTGCGCTTCACCGACAGGCCCGACTACCTGCGCCTCCTCCTCTTCTCGACCGAAGCCGACCCAGCCAGCATGGACCAGGTGCTTATCCATCTCATCCTGCGCTCCTTCCGGGCCAGAGGCAAGGACCAGGAATGGCTCTCCTCCACAGCCGAGTACCTGGGCAGGCAGCTAAAAGGCCAGTACGACCGCCTCCTCGCCATCCTCAAAACCCTCGACGCTCTGACCTTCGCACCTGTTACCCATGACAAAACACCCCTGCCCAACGCGGTCGGCAACATAAAGATGTGAAACCATGACAACTGCTAACTCCAACAACGGCAAACCCGGCGACACCGGCCTCTTATCCCACGTTCTCTCTCGCATCGAGAAAGAGCGTGACCACTCCCCATCAGGTGAGCGCGCAGTTCTCGGCCAGGTAACCGCCGCCGACACCGAGCGCGGCGTCACCGTCCACCTGCGCCGCGAACAGCCCGTCGAGCTTCTGCGGCAGGGGCAATTCGTGGTAGTCGAGGGCAAGCACGTTCGCTTCTTCGGCACGATCAACTCCTTCCGCCTCGCCACTACCGACCCCACCGTAGGCATGGACCCCCCGGACACCGGCTCTCCCCTCGTGCGCGACACTCTTTCGCGCTCCACCACCTACGCCGAGTGCAACGTGCGCATGGCCCTTGAGCTATCCACCGAAGGCACCCCCCGCCCCGCCCGCACGATCCCCGGCCCCTTCAGCCAGGCATTCTCAGCAGGCACGAGCGACTACGGCGCTGTCTTCGGCCACGAAGACAAAGACCACTTTGTGGTGGGCTATCCCCGCGAGCTTGACGAAAACGTCGCCCACACCGCCCCTATCTGCGTCAGCCTCAAGCGCTTCGTTGAGCGCTCCAACGGCATCTTCGGTCGCTCAGGCACCGGCAAAAGCGTACTGGCGCGCCTCCTCCTTTCCGGCCTCATCTCCCGCAACTCCTGCGTGAACCTCGTCTTCGACATGCACTCCGAATACGCCTCTGAAAAGCGACTTGAGTCGGGCCTCGTTGCCAAAGGCCTACGCGAACTGTTCGGCAAGAGCCGCGTGGCCCTCTACACAATAGACGAAGAGGCCAGCAGGCGCGGAGGCGGCGCGGACGGCGCGATCCGCATCCCCCTCAGCGATATCACCATTGACGACATTGAAGCCCTCTCCTCCGAGCTAAAGCTGGGCGAAGGCTCAGCGGCCATCATCACCGCCCGCCAGGCCCACCGCAAGATGGGCAACGGCTGGATCGAGCGCCTGATCAATATGTCCTCCGAGGAAATGGGTGACTTCGCCAAAGAAACGGGCGCTCACCAGGGCTCCCTCGAAGGCCTGAAGCGCAAGCTGGAAACCATCGCTGACCTAGGCTTCGTAACCCGCTCAGGCCAGAAGGTGGGCACAGGCATCGAGGGCCTGATCAGCGATCTCAAATCGGGCAAGCACGTAATCCTGATGTTCGGCCAGTACCGAAGCACTCTCGCCTACATGCTCGTCGCCAACATCCTCACCAAGCGCATCCACAATGCCTGGGTCTCCTGGTCGGAAGATCACGAGGACGGCAAAGCGAGCGAGCCAAAGCCCCTCATGATCACTATCGAGGAGGCCCACAAGTTCCTCGGCCGCGACAGCGCCACCATCTTCGGTACCATCGCACGTGAGATGCGCAAGTACCTGGTTACCCTCATGGTAGTAGACCAGCGCCCATCCGGCATTGATGATGAGGTAATGAGCCAATTAGGCACTCGCATCACGGCCCTCCTGAACGACGACCGCGACATTGACAGCGTCTTCACAGGCATCCGGGGCGGCAGCCAGCTAAAGAACCTCCTCGCCACCCTCGATAGCAAGCAAGAAGTGATGCTCATGGGCCACGCCGTCCCCATGGAGGTGGTCCTGCGCGTCCGCAACTTCGACACCGACTTCTACAACGCCCTCAAATCCACGCCCAAAGCCGCCCAGGAAATCGAAGCGAATGTGGTGAAGGCCGAGAAGTCGAAGCTGTCGCTGGAGGATTTGTTTGGGGACTAGCCCGCACATGCCACTAACGGCATTTGGCTGCGTCATACCGCATGATTAGTGCTCTTGAGCCTGGCACGTCCGTATAGGAAGTTCCGACAGCCCACAAATCACCTGAGGGACTGGCCGTCAACGCATTAAGAGAGTTCACGCTTTGCGGATTTTGCTCGCCCAGATTAGGTGTCGGCACATAGCTCCATCGTGTGCCGTCCCAATGAAGCGCCATCGTGACAGGGCGGTAACCGCCCGTTTCCAGGCTGAGAAAGCCTATCGCCCACGCGTCATTAGGGTTGAGAGCAACCACGCCGGCTAAACTATCGTGGTACGGCACTGCTTGTTGAGAAGGAGCAGGAGTCGGCAAAGCCACGGCTTCCCAGTTCGAACCATCCCAGTGTGCCATGCCCATCGAGCTACCACCTTCGCTGCCGAAGTTGACGGCCATCCATGCCGCGTCTTTGGATACAGAGGAAACCCCCGATACGTCGTTGCCCACATACGGCACCGGCACGCTCTGCCATGAGTTGCCGTCCCAATACAGGGCAATGGGCCTGGAGTTTGTGTCACCGAACACTCCTGGTATGGCTGGACCCTGGACAGATGACGTGCCGACCGCCCATATCGAATCTTTGCTGTAGGCCGAAATATCGAACAGTGCTTCGTTCATTGGCCCTGGAGACGGCGCATCCACCATAGACCAAACCTTGCCATTCCAATGTAGGATCAAAGGCTTCGAGCGTAGCGACTCGGCTGGATCGACTGTGGGGGCGATTTCCCAGTTCGTCGGCGTGGCAGGGGGCGGCAGCAAGCTCGCTCCCCCATCTAGGCCGCTGTATCCCACTGCCCATACATCGTCCCCAGCGAGCGCCGCGATGGCGTACAGGCGACTACTGCCCTGCTCAGCGTTGGGACTGGCGACAACCGTCCATGTAGCGCCGTCCCAGTGCAGGATCAGGGTGCGAGCGAGGACACCATTGGGCGTCCCAAAGCCATCGTAGCCACCTGAGTAACCAACTGCCCACACGTCGTTCGATGACACACCGACTACTCCCATAAGCTGGTTGCTATCGTTGCCTACATGCGGTGCAGTAATGTGCCTCCAAGTCTTGCCATCCCAGTGCAGGGTAAACGACGTTGCAATATCGGGCACTGGAGTAAGGTCAGCATAGGCCGGGCTGCCTACACGACCCAGACCAACTGCCCACACATCGTCATCCCCTATGGCTGCCACCGCTCGCAAGTCATCTATATTATTGGCCATCGGAGCATTAACAAGAGACCACGCGCCGCACACAGGTACCGGCGTAGTGGCTGCTATTGTGGTAGGGGCTGCGCCATGTGACGCTGGATCACCCCATATTTCAATGCCGCCAAGTACTGTAATCGCCAGTAATGATCCATCCGGCGACCAACTAGCATTCATGGCATTAGACATGGATAGCGAGCGTATCTCTGCCTGAGCTTCAACATCCAGGAAACCTAGATTCGCTGACCCGGCGTCGTACATGCCGTAAAGTATGACCCTTCCATCAGGCGAAAAGGCAGGCGTACCCCGGATCGCTCCAAATTTACTGAGGTCGCCCACCTGCAAGCGATAAGTAAGCCTGGCTGAAGCTGGGTCCCACAGCCTTAGAGAAATCTTATCGCTATACAACCCGTCCAGGGTAACGATCTTTTTCCCGTCTGGCGACCAGACAAATGCGCCCAGATCCCCATAGCCTTCCCCCGCATATACATAAGTCGACGTAGGAGTCGGGTTAAGTCGAGGGTCTGCGGTTGACAAAGGATAGGGTACGGGCTGTGGAGGCGCTGGGCTGGGCATAGTGCGCGACTGCCCGGTTGCGAGATCCCACAATTCTACAAAATTAGGTTGTGCCTCGGCAATAGTTTGACCATCAGGCGACCATTGCATCTTAGCAGCAGTAAAAGCGCTCGATACAGCCGGGTTACTGAATTCGTCGCGCAACTTCTCCGATGCTACGTCCCACACTGCTATAAGCTGGCTCATAAATACAGCACTTATCATCGTGCCGTCAGGCGACCAGGCGACCTCTGTGACATAATTAAGAGAGCCCCCAGGACCTACCATGCGCCCAGCAGGACTGAGGGATTGATCGTCGGGCAGAGCCAGCATATGCGCCACTGTTCCGGTTGCCACGTTCCACACATAAACTGTGCTTTGAAGAGGATGCTCAGGAGTTATGAAGCTATCAGTTACACCCGTATCGTTCACAACAGTGTAAACGACCGAAGCTATATAGTTGCCGTCGGGAGACCAGGCTACTTTTGAGACTGGTTTGGAAAAGCGAACCTGTTGAACAGCTTGAGCAGGCGTCAAAGTAAGCAGCAACGCACCATCTTTTACTGCATATACCTTCACGCGCCCAATGGAAGAGGTAAGCGCCAGCATTTTACCATCCGGCGACCATGTCATCGTATATGAGGAGGTATCTCCTTGCAGAGGTATGTTGTTTCTCAGCGCCCCACGTTCTACATCCCATACTTGTATTATGCTGCCTGATGCTTTAGCCAGCAATTTGCCGTCCGGCGACCACACTTCGGACGATCCGTCGTCCACCCCCAGAGGCAGTGTGTACAGCTTTTTGAGCTTTGGCACCAGGGCGAGGGCATCGGCAGGAGTTACTTTTATGGGAGGACCCACAGCAATAACAGTGCTCCCGGGCGTATCGATCTCAGATCCGGTTACAGTAGTGGGAGTGCCTTTTCCGGCGTAATTTACGTCTACCCTTCTGCTAAACTGGGCCGCCAACGCCACCAACAGCACAAGCATAGCCAACACCCCGAGCGCACCCAGCACTGCTCGGCCCGCTCGGCTGTAGCCAGGCGAGCGCCTCGCTGACCATTGCAGACCAGAGGTGCGTGTTTTGCTGTCGGTCTCTCTCACCCGACCTGTTGGAACAGGTGCAATAGCTGGCTGTGCAACGCCCTTTTTACTTGGTGTTAGAGCCGGAGATTGGGCGGGTAGAGCCTCGACTTTCATTTCGGCCTGCAGTCTCACGAGCAGATTGTGCTTGAACGTATCGTCAGCAACTGGTGCGCTTGCCACCATCTCGACGCAGAGAGCTTCCAGTGACCCCTGATCATCTGACGCAGGCTGCATGTCGCCGGCGATAGCGCGCTCAACAGTGTCTAATAGATCGCTATCTTCGCTTGAAAGTTGGCTGGTATTACTGTCCATAGTATTACTTTCTATCTTCGCCGGCGAGTGTATTTGTGCGTGCCGCTTCTTCCAACCAGAGCCTGTGCAGGTCACGCAACCCACGGCACAAATGCGACGCCACAGTGTGCTCGTCCAGGTTGAGGATCGCGGCTATCTCGCGATTGTGTAGCTCGCCGAAAAAGCGTAGTGTGATTATCTCCTGGCGGCGTTGCGGCAGTTTCTTCACCAGGGACAGAAGGCTCTCCCGCTCTTCCCACCGAACTAATTCATCTTCGGGAAGCAGCGCACCCGAGGGCAAGCTCTCTATTTCATCTTGCAAACCCGATATGCTTTCTCTTGTGCTCCATTCTTGTTTTGTATCTCGGCAATAATTAAGTGTTGTGTTGCGCGCGATGCGAAATACCCAGGCCGAGAAAGAATCGCCGTTTCGCCACTCAAACGTAGGCAGCGACTGGACGATCTTCAAAAAAACATCTGACGCCACGTCCTGTGCACTTTCTTTGTTCCCCACCCTTGCACTGATGTAGGCGTATACTCTCGGGAAATAGAGATGATAGAGGCGAGCAAGAGCGCCAGGGTCGCGCTTTGCTTCTTCCACCAGGCCGCCGTCTGCGTCGTAAGGGTCTACCATTGCACTTAGTCTAACACGGGGCGTACCAAAATACTGCACGCTACGGCTAAAATGTGAGATCGCTCGATGCAAAAAGCCGGAGGTCACACCCCCGGCTTTTTGCATCCCACTCTAAATTGTACCTGCCTGCTCCTACCCCACCTGCACATTAACCGTGTGCCAGCCCGTCGCGCCATTGGGATATGTGTCCTGGTTCGCGGGGGTCTGCGTCTTGCCCGTGCCGTCCGTGGCGCGCACCATAATCGTGTAGTTGCCAGATGTCGCTATCCAGGGGAACGTCCACTGGGTCCAACTGTCTTTGTTCGTGGGCCGCAAGGTTGCTTCGGCGAACGTGCCGCCTCCGTCAAGGCTGACCTCCACCTTCTGTATGCCCCTGCTCCCCGCGAACGCCACTCCGCCTATGTAGACAGGCCCCGACCCTATCCCCTGCGTGGGATAGTCAATGCGCGACATCGTCTGGTACTCGGCCACGTCGTCCCACCCCTGCGACTCCCAGTACCCCCTGTAATCGCTCGACGCCAGTTCCACCTCTGTAATCCACTTCACGTTCTTCATGCCGTAAATATCGGGCACCAGCAAACGCGCAGGATAACCGTGCTTCTGCACCAGCGCCGCGCCGTTCATCTCGTATGCCAGGAAGCACCCATTATTAAGCGCCACCGATAGGGGCACGCTGTCGGTGTAGCCGTCTGCGGCCCGGAAAATCAGCTCGGTGGCCTCGGCCTTCGGTCCCGCCTTCTGAAGCAGCGGTGCGAAGTCAACACCTTTCCACTTGCCATTGCTGATCAGCGTCCCGCCTACGGGGTTGCTGATGCAGGCCAGCGTCTCTGTGCGGTCCTGGGGAGGCATCGCCTGTAGCTCTGCCAGCGTTATCGAGTAGGGCGCATCCACCAACCCGCTAAACTTCAGCGACCACGAAGGACCGTCCACTGTCGGGTCAACAAAGTTCTTGGTCGTGATATAGAAGTTCTCAACAGGCGTCACCTCAGGCACCAGCCTCGGCTTCACATTGGCGAACGTGTCCGACGTGGGAGCAGCCGTCGCCTGTTCGGCCACTGCTGTCGGTTGCTCGACAACCGCCGTCGCTTCGGGCGTGCTTCCTGCGGGTGCGGTCGGTGCCGCCGTGGCTGAAGCGCCCGCTCCCTTCGTTGCGGTAGGTAATGCTGTGCCCGGTACCGCCGTAGCCGCCGATGCAACAGGTGTGTTCGGGATAGGCGTATCCGTGATGACATCCACCTCCTGCACGCCCGCCACTGTCGGGGCCTCCAGCGCCTTGCGTATCACGCCCCACAACACGGCGCCTCCCACCACGGCCACCGCCCCGCCGCCCAATGCGCGGGTAAAATCTCGCCTGCCCATGCCCGTTTGCCCAGCCTCTGAAGTCTCAGCAAGCCCCGCTCTCCCGGCTCTGGCCGTTGCGGGCCAAGGCAACAGATACACAAGCACCAGCCCGAATATAATGCTCAAAACGAACATGTCGAGCCACACAGGCAGGCCAAACGGCGCTAGAGCTCTGCCATAAAGCGAACGGGCTATATCCGGCGGCGCAGTAGCTCCTATCGCTTCCGAGCCGAAGAAACCCTGCTGCAAGATAGGCAGGAAAACTAGGTTGAGGAACAACCCAACCACCACACCATACAGAAGCCCTTGCACCCACTTCGACAAACCGGCGAGCACTCGCGGCTGCCAGTAGCGAGTGAAAAGCCATCCAAGCAACCCGCCCAGCAGCAGCGTGCCTTCGACTATAGATGTCAATAGTAGCGCCTTGCCGCCCACTCCCAATGTCTGGATGAAAAAGGACTCTATCTGGCCACCAATCACGCCTATCAACCTGTTTTCCATCAGTTCCGGGATGGAGATGGTGTTGGTGGTGAGGCGCAAAAGGGCCATCACGGCCATCATCGCCACCGATGCCCCTACGCCCGCGCCGAACCCGCCTCGCAGACGCGCCCAGGTTGTCGAAGGTGCAGAGGCAGGAGTTGTTATCATGTCGGATTCCATAGCGAATTTCCCCCGTATGCTCATACGTACTCTATTACATATTATGCCCTGTGCCTGTTACGCACTATGCCGCACTTATTACACAAATATTAACTTCCTCTTTCTATTACGTTCCGCCGCGCCCGTCCGATCTTCCCACCAGTGTACACCAGCCTCGTTCCCTTGTCTATTCTGCTATAATTAACTGTCGTGACACGTAATAGGTGCCACCTAATATGCTCTGCTCCAACAAAATACAGTCGCTCTCACTTATTACTCATCCCTTATCACGCCAACAGGAATCCCCATGTCCATTGAGCGTAACTACATAGAAACACTGGTGATAGCCCTGGGAGGCAACGCCATCCAGCAATCAGGCGAAAAAGGCACCGCGGCCCAGCAATTCGCCAACGTCGCGCACGCCATGGCCTCCGTCGCCGAGCTGGCCGAGCGCGGCTACCGCATTGTGCTCACCCACGGCAACGGCCCCCAGGTCGGCACCATCCTACTCCAGCAGGCCGCAGCCGAAAGCACGGCAGGCATCCCCGCCATGTCGATGGACATCGCCGGGGCCATGAGCCAGGGGCAGATCGGCTACATGATGCAACAGTGCCTCCAGAATGAGTTGCGCAAGCGCGGCAAGCCCTGGCCCGTCGCCACCGTCGTAACGCAGATGGTCGTCGACCCCAACGACCCCGCCTTCGCCAACCCCACCAAGCCCATCGGCCCCTTCTACACCCTCGAGAAAGCTGAAGAGATGCGTGCCAAAGGCTACACCGTCATCGAGGACAGCGGCAGAGGCTACCGCCGCGTGGTGCCCTCGCCCCAGCCCGCTGCCCTCGCCGAGATCTACGCCATCCGCACCCTCGTGAACAGCGGCGCCCTCGTGATCTGCTCCGGGGGTGGAGGCGTGCCCGTCGTCCGGGACTCCGAAGGCCTTCTCCATGGCATCGAGGCCGTCATCGACAAAGACCTCGGCGCTTCCCTCCTGGCGCAAAAGCTCGACGCCGACCGCCTCCTGATCTTGACCGATGTAGAGCACGTCGCCGTCAACTTCCATAAGCCCGACCAGCGCAACCTCGACACCGCCACGGTAGAGGAAATGAAACAGTACGTAGCTGAAGGTCATTTCGCCGCGGGCAGCATGGGCCCGAAAGTGCGCGCCGCTGTCGCCTTCATTGAATCGGGCGGCAAACAAGCCATCATCACCCAGCTACGCTGCGCCCTCTCAGCCATCGACGGCAAGACCGGCACCCACATCGTCGCCGCTAAAGACCCCAGGCTCCCTGCTCCCGCTTCGTAGCACCGCCCATGGCCGCAGTCTCCGGTTGCCTGTAATCCTGTTTAACGCTATAAAGTATCAATCCCCACCTGTGAATCTATGGCACAAATCTTACAAAAAGTGGCACGGAGAATATAAGGCAATGAAACTAGGATTACAAATAGGCAATTTCACATGGGACGGTGGCGACGCTTCTATAGGACCGGTTCTTGGCGACATCACCACGCGGGCAGACGACGCAGGCTTTGATAGCATCTGGGTAATGGACCATTTCTTCCAGATACGATCCTTCGGACCGCCCGAAAACGCGATGCTGGAAGGCTATTCCGCGCTGGCATTTATTGCGGCACGAACCACCAACGCAAAGCTCGGTACTCTTGTAACAGGGGTAACCTATCGTCACCCAGGCATCCTTGTCAAAACGGTCACCACCCTGGACGTCCTATCCGGAGGGCGCGCCTACCTCGGCATTGGCGCGGCATGGAACGAACACGAGCACCTGGGGCTCGGCGTCCCATATCCCCCTCTCAGCGAGCGCTTTGAGCGGCTCGAAGAAACATTGCAGATAGCACATCAGATGTGGAAGGGCGATACCGGCCCTTTCAACGGCAAACACTATCATCTTGCCGAACCCATCAACTCCCCACAGGCGCTGACCAAACCACACCCTCCGATCCTGATCGGCGGTGGAGGTGAGCAGAAAACGCTGCGTTTCGTCGCGAAATACGCTGATGCCTGCAACCTGTTCACCTTTGGCGGCGATGATCAGGTCCGGCACAAATTGGACGTGCTGCGCCGCCACTGTGATGAAGCAGGCCGCCCCTACGAAGAGATCGAAAAAACCAGCTACAGCATCTTCGCGATAACCAGAAATGGCGGCAACGGGACCGCTTCTCCCCAGCAGGCGATAGACCAGTTTGCTCATCTGGCAGAAATGGGCTTCGACCATGCTATCTTCGGCCTCGGCAACCAGACAGACCCCGAGGTATACAACATCTTCAAAGAAGAAATCGCTCCGGCGGTTCACAAAATCAACCCGGCTGGCAGGTAAACCCGCAACCGGCGGACAAGGGAGCAGGCACAACAAGCGGTGTTTCTGCTCCATAACAACCAACCAAAACCAAGAGAGGGAGCACCATGGCACTAAGCATGAAAGGCCGCAGTCTAGTCTCCGTTGCCGACTTTACCCGCGAGGAGATCTGGGCAGTCTGGGAGCTTGCCGCCCAGCTAAAGTCGCAGCAAAAGATCGGCGCGGCCCACCGCATCCTGGCGGGCAAGCAACTGGCCATGATCTTCCAGAAGCCCTCGTTGCGCACCCAGGTCAGCTTTGAAACCGGTATGTTCCAGCTCGGCGGGCACGCCCTGTACCTCGGCCCCGACCACATCGCTCTGGGCAAGCGCGAAAGCGTGCCCGACGTGGCCCGCGTGCTCGGGCGCATGGTCGACGGCATCATGGCGCGAGTGTTCGCCCACAGCGACGTCGAGACCCTTGCCCGGTACGCCGGCGTGCCTGTCATCAACGGCCTCTCCGACAGCGAACACCCGTGTCAGGCACTTGCCGACCTCTTCACCATCTGGGAGAGAAAACGGCGCATCGAAGGAGTCAACCTCACGTATGTAGGTGACGGCAACAACGTGGCTGCCTCCCTCCTGCTGACCGCTGCTCGTGTAGGCATGAACATAACCCTCATTTGCCCCGATGGCTACGCGGTGCCCGCCCACTACGTGCAGGCCGCCCGCACCGACGCTGCCCTCACAGGGTCAAATATCCGCTTCACCGATGAAGTCGCCGACGTAGAAGGCAGCGACGTAATCTACACCGATACATGGGCCAGCATGGGACAGGAAGCCGAAGCCGAAAAGCGTGTCGCCATCTTCCAGCGCTATCAGGTGAACGATGCGCTGCTGGCGCGAGCAGGCAGCGACGTCATGGTAATGCACTGCCTCCCCGCCCACCGTGGACAGGAGATCACTGACGAAGTCATGGACGGGTCCCACTCCGCCGTTTTCCAGGAAGCCGAGAATCGTCTGCATGTGCAGAAAGCGATTATGGCGCTCCTGATTAGTTAGGCCCCATAGTGCTCCTGATTAGTTAGGCCCCATAGTTAGGTAGGTAAGTCACGCCCCAATCTCAATCATCCCAGAACCTGCGCTTGCTCGTCCTGATAATAGTAATAGCAGTCCTGGCGCTGCTCGTCTGGGGCGGTATAGTCTTCTTTGGCACACCCGCTGCGCCCGCTACAGGCGCAGCGCCGGCCCAACCCACTCCCGGCACCAGCCAACCTGCACCAGTCGCGAGCCGCACGCCCCTGCCAACTGCCGTAGCTACTGCAAGTGTTGCCCCTGTGGTCACTCCATCGCCCACGGTCGACGCTCAGAGGCCTTTGGCCGGGCGCCGCATCGCCATTGACCCCGGCCACGGCCCGCGTCAAGACCTCGGCGCTGTATCAGTCGACCCTAACACCGGCAAACTCATCGTTTCCGAAGCTGATTTCACCCTCGATGTGGCCAGGCGGTGTCGCGATATTCTGGTCGCGAGGGGCGCGTCCGTCATACTCACTCGGGAGAATGCTGGCACATTCACCTCCTCCTGGCCAAACGATGCAAACGGCGACGGGATAGAAGGCGCGTCAGGCGACGACCTCCAGACAAGAGTGGACATCTTCAATGATTTCCACGCCGACGTATTCCTGAGCATCCACGCCAACAGCATCGCCGAGTCGAAATCAGCCGAAGACCTGCAAATAATCTACTGCGGCAGCTCCGACTGTGCCTTCCCCGCGCAAAACAAACGCCTGGGCGATCTCGTTCTCAGTGCGCTAACCAACAGCCTCACGGCGGCCGGTATCAACGTCCAGGGTGGCGCAGTGCTGGACGACCTGGCTGTCGATTCCTCGAACCCGCCCCTGCATATGTTCGTCCTCGGCCCACCCAGCCCTCCGCGGCACATGCGCTCGCCGAATATGCCCGGTGTGCTGGGCGAGACTTTCTACGTGAGCAAACCCGCTGAGGTAAAGGAGCTCCTGCGCGACGATGTCAGGCAGGCCGTCGCGCTCGGCTACGCGGACGCACTTCAGCAGTATCTCCTCGATACGCCCAGCCGCTAAACATCTCTACAGTTCAACGGTGAGAGTGCGCGATGTACCTCCACGCTGTGTAGTAATCTGCACAGGCCCCGCACCCAGCTTGCCGAGCGCAGACGTCAGGTCGTCCACAGACGCTATGGGCGTGCTGCCTACATGCACTATCACGTCACCAACTCTCATGCCTGCGGCCTCCGCAGGCGAGCCCTGCCGTATTCCGCCTATATAGGCTCCCCGCATCGGTGCGGCACTCGGCAGCGCATACCGGCTTGCATCAGCTACCTGGGCACCGAGCGGCCTGCGACCCTTGCCTCCCTGTTGGGCCGGAGCCGGCATGGAAGCTACTATCCTCTCCAGCCTCGGCTTATCAAAGCCCACTACCACCTCGTCGCCAATAACCGTCACAGGCACCCCCTGCTGCCCCGATCGCCGTATCATCTCAATAGCGGCGGCGCGATCCTGGTCCACATACTTCTCAACGTAGGGCACGCCCTTCTGTGAAAGAAACTCCTTCACCTTGTAACACCAGGGTCAGGTGTGCGTCGTATAAATCGTAGCCTGTGCGTTCTGCATTGTGATTCCCCCTTGCCTTTACTCTCAACTACGCTGCAAGAATTATACCGTACATGGCAGACGATAGACGACACACGACTGACCTTGTCCGCCATCTGTCGTCTGTCGTCTCCTACACTTGACGTTGCTATGTGTGCCCCATATACTGAAACTGTAGCCCGCTGCGGCAATCTCTCATTTTGACAGGCACCGAAAGGAATCTTCATGCGTTATCGTGCGCTCATACTGGCGGCAAGTGCGCTCCTTTGCTTAGTAATCGCAGGCTGCAACTCAACGGGTCTTCCCGGACCTGCTACATCGAATCCGACGTCCACACCCCATTCGACCGCAACAGCTGTCGCCCTTGCCTTCGATACCCCTACCGCCAACCCTTTCTTTGGTACGACACGTACCGCAACGCCAAAAGCCGGAGCGACCCAGGCTGATCCTACTGCGCGTGCTACGGGGACAGCCGTTTCCAACGCAACACCGGTACCTAACGGTACTGTCGAAGCCCAGAACCTGGCCACGTTGGCAGAGATTGAGCGGCAGGACGCCCTCTTCCGCGGACTCAAGCCTCTGGCCGACGTGCCAGCCCAATTCATCAGCAGCGATCAGATGCACGCCAACTTAACCAAAGAGGTCGCCGATAGTTATACGAAAGAAGACGCCAAAAACGGCGCCACCGAGTTGTGGCTCATGCGCCTCATTAACGACCGAAGCGTCGACCTGTACCAGATTCAGATTGACCTGCAAAGCGAGCAAGTGCTAGGTTACTACGATCAGAAGGTGAAGGAATTCTTCGTCAAGAACGACGGCGCCAAGCTGTCCCCGACGGCCAAAGAAACCCTCGCCCACGAATATGTACATGCCCTCCAGGACCAGCACTTCGACCTGCAAAAACTGCTGCCCGAAAAATCCACTGACGACGACAGGTCAACTGCGATTCGCTCCCTGGTCGAAGGCGACGCCACTGTGAGCGGCATCCTCTTTGCCCAGTCGCACTTTAGCCCAGCCGAATACCAGAGCATCATAGACGATAGCGCCAACTCGGACACCACCGTGCTCGACAGCGCGCCCAAGTACATCAGCGACAGCCTCTACTTCCCCTACAACGAGGGCGTGCAGTTCGTGATAGCCCTGGGCATCACTAACAGCTTTGACCCCATCAACAAAGCGCTGGCTGACCCACCTGTCTCCAGCGAGCAAATCATGCACCCCGAGAAGTACACCGCGGCCAACCGTGACATGCCCAAGATCGTCGCGGCGCCTCCCCTCACTGATACGCTCGGTGCGGGCTGGACGCATATCAACAACGGTACGCTCGGCGAGTTCGACCTCAAAGAGTTGCTCACCTTCAACGGCGCTACTGACCCAGCAGGCGCAGCGGCAGGGTGGGGCGGCGGCAGCTACAACCTCTACACGAACACCGACAACGCGCTCGCCATGGTCAACACCACCTGGGACACTACTAAAGATGCTACAGAGTTCGAGGATGCCCTCAACGAAACCTTCGCCAGCGACACCAAAGACGGCAACGTCATAGTGGGCAGCGACGGCCTCCGCTTCTACGAAGTCAAGCGCACGAACGACGACATCTCCATCCTCGCCTCCACAGATCGTGCTACCCTCGAAAAAGCAATAACAGCAGTCAAGTAGCCCAAAACAGCGACCCCCAAACCTACCTGCCCAGCAACTCCCACGGGACTTCCACACATGCCACCCCACTGACCAGGAGGTGCATGGGGCGCAGTCCCCTGCCGAGGTTCTAGAGGTATCTATCTCCATCCTCTTTCCGAGGCCCCCAATAGCGGGGAGGTGCAGGGGCGTAGTCCCCTGCCGGGGTTCCAGGGGTGTCCCCTGGCCCTTATCTACTTTATTGAGACTCCCCTCCCACTCGTGGGAGGGGCCGGGGGTGGGGCCGGGGGTGGGTCTGCGTGTGCCTCCCCACCTCCCCACCACAGAGCCACTGGCAGGGGTCCTCCCCTGCCAGTGGCTCTGTGGTGCTCCCCGCCACCAATACACGCCGTGGCAAACCCCCATGTGCTTGACACCCCCATACCCGGGTGCTATACTCCCAGCATACAGACAACTGAATATCTCCCGCTAATGCAGAGTTTGCGCTAAGCCCGAAAGCTTGGTGCTAAGGGGGAAGCCGGTTAGAGTCCGGCGCTGTCCCGCAACTGTAAGCCCTGGGGCGAACATAAATACCCAAGGCAAGCCAGGTCACCCATCTCTGTACTTTCTACATAACCTTCGCGCGAAAGGGGGTAGGAACTATGCCACACAGAAATGTGCTCTCTGCATTCTCCACCGGAACCAGACGGCACAGCAGAATCACCCGGCATTAGATCAGTTTTCACCCTTGTCGCTATTCGACAAGGGCTTTTTGTTTTCTTTTTGTTCTCAAGGAGGGACAAGGTCTTGAAAAAGAGACTTAGCACGCTCACACTTGCGTGGTTTGCCGCAATGCTGACGCTCGTGTACATGGCAGGGGGCGCATTCGCCGCGCCGTCCGCATCACCCTACGGCGACTCGGCTTCAACGGCGCTCAAATGGATAGCCACCCAGCAGTCACCCGATGGCTCGTTCGCGGGTTTCGGCGCAGGCTCGACTGTAGACGCCGTACTGTCTATCGTGGCGGCAGGAGGCCACGCTGACTCGTTCGCGCATGGATACAACGCCGTCGAGTTCCTGCAGAACAACGCGGGCGCAATCGCCAAAACCGCAGGCGGGGCCGGCAAACTGCTCGTCGCAGTCTCTGCTCTGGGACAGAGCGGCAAGTCGTTCGGCGGGGTTGACCTCGTCGGTGCCATCAATGCCACCTACGGCATCTCTGCCACAGGCCGGTACGGTCCCGACGCCCTCGGCCACGCCTTCGCCATCCTGGGCCTCCACTCAGCGGGCGAAGCCGTACCCGCCGAGGCAATCGCCCAGCTTGAAAGCTTGCAAGCCTCCGACGGTGGCTGGGCGTTCTCAGGAGATTCCTCCCCCGGCGCAGCCGACACCAACACCACCGCAGTAGCTGTCCAGGCATTGATAGCGGCAGGCGCAACCGGCAGCATCCTCGACAAAGCGGCCGCATATCTTGCGGGCCAACAAAACGACGACGGCGGCTGGCCTTACCAGAAAGGCGGCCAGTTTGGCAGCGAGAGTGACGTCAACTCCACCGCCTATGTAGTCCAGGCCATGCTCGCCCTGAAAAACACTGCGCTGGCCGAGGCCGGGCAGAGCTACATGGTCTCCCTGCAAAATCCTGGCGGCGCGTTCCCCTACCAGAAGAGCCAGCCGGACGACAACCCTGGCGCAACTTACCAGGCCATTGCTGCCCTCCTCGGCGCCACTCTGGTAGCACCGAAAGCAGCCGCGGTGGGCAACGCTCCTTCTCCGACTTCGATACCCGTCACAACCGCAGTAAGCAATCCTGCCGCCCCCACACCCGTCGCCCCTGGTATGCCGGTTACGGGCACAGGGACTGACTGGCTCTCCATCGCCGCACTTGTGCTGGCCGCGTTTGCACTCTCATCGACGGGGCTGGCGATAAGTAAATCGACCACACAATAACCACACAGACGAGCAGGGGCCACCTTCGAAGCCCCTGCTCGCCCGTCAAACAAGGCAATCTGGCAAGTGTCACCAACTTCCCACAACGCAAATCTTGCACAAGCCGGCCGCGGTACGAACGCGAAGCGTGGGAGCCTGGCGGTGCGTGCACTCTTCTTCATTTTCTCTCTCGCACTGCTCCCGACCGTCGGCCCCCACCTGAGCAAAGGCGCATCTGCCCAGACTACCGAGAACAGGGCAGGCCTGGTCGTGCAGGGTCCGGGCAACACAACTCAAACTTACTGCATCGCTTTCGAAGGTGACACCATAAGCGGTTTGGACTTGCTCATCAAAAGTGGTCTGCCCCTCAAAGTAGAGGCCTATGGCGGCATGGGTGCGGAGGTATGCCAGATCGGGCCAACCGGCTGCGACTACCCGAACCAGGCCTGCGCCTGCCAGTCCTACGGCCCGAACGGCGTCTACTGGAGCTACCACCATCTGCAGGACAACAAGTGGAAAGCCTCCATCGCCGGAGCGGGGAGCTACCGTGTGCACCCCGGCGACGTAGAAGGCTGGGCATGGAGCGCAGGTGCACCCCCGTCGCTGTACACGTTCAGCCAGCTTTGCCCCGCTGCCGAACCTCCCCCTTCGCCAACCCAGCCTAAGCCAACCGCCACAACTATACCACCTACCCTCCCCGCCCATACCCGCACACCCGCACCTGTCCTACCTACCGCAACCGCCGCACAGCCAACTCAAAGCGCGTCACAACCTACCGCCGTCCGGCCCACAGAAATACCCATGCAAATCCCGACAATGTCGCCCACAACAACACTGACATCCGCGAGGACTCTAGCCCCTACTACAACCCCGACTGGTACTCCGACGAGCACCCCAGTAGCCATAGCAACAGCCACATCAACAGCCACTTCAACCACCACTCCCCAGCCGCAGCCTTCCGCCACCGACCTCGAAGGTACCGCCCGTGTGATCGCGCTCGTGATAGCAGCGGGCGTAGGGGTTGCGCTGGCAGTCTGGGGCGCGGTCACCCTGACCCTGCGGTCCAGGAAGAAAGGAAAGGTATAGCGCCGTGATGTGGACCCGCGAGACAAGCGCACATCTCTTCCATTCAGGCTCATGGGCCTGCTGGCTGGCTGCTGCTATGTTCGCCTCCCTTAGCACGCGCAACCCATTCTATCTGCTCCTCGTTATTGCTGCTGCCCTGATAGTGAGAAATGCCATAAACAACAGACAGAGGGCAGCTAACCAGGGCATTGTTGGAGCTTCGGGATTCCAGTCCGCCCCACTCATCCGGCTGGTCGTAACGGTCACCCTCGTGGTGGCCCTGTTCAAGGGGCTGAGCTTCCATATAGGGCAGACTCTCCTCTTCAACATCCCTGATTGGCTGCCGGTGCTCGGCGGGCCTGCTACCCTCGAAGGACTTACCTCGGCTGGTATCGATGCGCTCCAACTGCTCGCGGTGCTCGCCGTCTTCACAGCCTTTAGCGCGGGAGCCGACTACTATGCCCTGCTCAGGTCAGTCCCTGCAGCTATGCACGGCGCAGGTCTTATCACCTCAATAGCCATCACCTTCGTGCCGCAGACCATCGAGCGCTGGAGCGAAATTAGGGAGGCGCAGTCGCTCAGGGGCCATCGTGTGCGGCGCGTCACCGATCTTCTCCCACTCGTCATGCCCCTCCTTGCGGGAGGCATGGAGCGTTCCATGAACCTGGCCGAGGCGATGGAATCGCGCGGCTTCAGCCGCTCCTCGGCCAAACGAACTCTATCTCCCCTGCTGGTTCAACTCGGACTTGCCGGTGGACTGGCGGTCACCCTCGCGGGCACAGCAATGTTCGCCCTTCTACCCGGCGTCCCCCTGCTCGCCTGGCTCTTGACCATCACAGGTATCGCCCTGGTTGGCTTCACTCTCTGGGCAGTGGGCGCAGGCACAACGCGCACACGCTACCGTCGCAGCGTCTGGCGCGCCCAGGACACGCCCCTCACTATCTGTTCCCTTGGCATTCTGGCCGTCTTGCTGGTATTCAAAATGCTCGCCCCGTCCCTCCTTTCCTACACCCCTTTCCTGCGCGTCTCAATACCCTCATTCGACCCCATAACCGCGCTCGTGATCTGCGCCCTGGTTGTCCCGGCACTAATCGTGCGCGTGCAGGCAGGGTTTTCCATTACAACAAAATCTCAACCCGCCCGCCACACCGGATAACACGCCGACGCCACTCTCTAATGACTTACGATCCGCGACTTACGGTCTACGACTCAAAGAAGCACCATGAACCAACCACTTATCTCCCTGAACAACATAACCTACACCTATCCCTCCGCCAAACAGCCCGCCCTGCGCAACCTGTCCCTTGATGTCGAAGCGGGTGAGTTCCTGCTCGTCACGGGCGTGTCGGGCGCAGGGAAGTCTACCCTGCTGCGCCTGTTCAACGGCCTCGTCCCCCACTTCTACGGCGGCCACCTCTCGGGCTCCGTGCGCGTGGCGGGCCGCGACCCCATCGCCCTCGGCCCCGGCGAAATGAGCGATACGGTGGGGCTGGTTTTCCAGGACCCTGAAGCCCAGTTTGTAGCCGAGATAGTGGAAGACGAGCTCGCCTTCGCCCTCGAAAATGCGGGCCTGCCCATGCCCCTCATGCGCAAGCGAGTAGAAGAGTCGCTTCATGCCCTCAGCATAGAGCACCTTCGCGCGCGACGCGTCAGCACCCTCTCGGGAGGCGAGCGCCAGCGCGTGGCAATCGCGGCAGTACTCACCCTCCAGCCCCGCGTGTTGGTGCTCGACGAGCCTACATCGCAGCTTGACCCCCAGTCGGCTGAAGAAGTGCTTGATGCCCTGGTCAAGCTCAATACTGACCTCGGCCTGACCATCATCCTCTCCGAACATCGCCTCGAGCGCGTGGTGCAATACGCCGACCGCATCCTTTATATCGGCATGGACGGCGAAACCCAACTTGGCACGCCCCGTGACATTCTGTCGCACACTCCCCTCGCCCCACCCGTAACCCAGGTGGGTAAGCTGTTGAACTGGACCCCTCTTCCTCTTTCCATCAAAGAAGGACGCCGGTTCGTGCAGGAGCGGCCACCGGTCAACTTGCACTACAGCGACCATTCCCCCGCTTCCAACCCATCACCTGATGCTGCCTCCCTCGAAAACGTGTGGTTCAGCTACGATGGGCGCGAAGTGCTCCGCGGCTTGAGCATGAGCATACGCCAGGGCGAGATCACCGCTCTCATGGGGCGCAACGGTGCCGGCAAAACCACGATCCTCAAGCTGATAGTCGGCCTGCTGAAGCCCGGGCGCGGCAGCGTGCACACCCTGGACAAGGACACCCGCCATGTTTCGCTGGACACTCTTTCCAAACTTGTGGGATATGTCCCGCAGCAGCCCGACGTGCTCCTCTTTGCCGACACCGTGCAGGCTGAGCTCGATTTCACGCGCCGTTCCCATGGCCTTCCGCCCGACGGCGCCCAACTCATGCAAACCCTCGGCCTCACCCCCTACCGTATGGCCGACCCGCGTGACCTCAGCGTGGGCGAGCGCCAGCGCGTTGCTATCGCGGCGGTGATGGCCGGTGACCCACCCCTCCTCGTTCTCGACGAGCCGACCCGGGGCCTCGACTACCTCCAGAAGACGGCCCTGACACACATCTTGCGAGCCCTGCGCGACGAAGGCAAAACCGCCATACTGGCAACCCACGACGTTGAGCTGGCCGCGCGCCTGGCCGACCGCGTCGTACTTCTCGGCGACGGGGAAGTAGTAGCCGACGGCCCCGCCCGCGAGGTGATGACGGGCTCGCTCGTCTTTTCCTCCCAGGTAAGCAAGCTCTTCCACGATCCCGCTCTGATCACCGTCGAAGACGTCGAGAACTCGCTCGCCGCGAACCAGTAAAAATAGTGTTCATGCAGCCCACCACGCTAACAGCCACACCCAAAACAGCCCGCCGCTCGCCCCACTCGGGCCTCAGCGCGATAATCATCGCCCTCGCGAGCCTGCTCGGCCTGTGGGCCTTCCTTTATCCCTTCTTCATTCCACCCTCCCCATCAGATGTAGCCGCGGGCTCCCACGCCGGTGATGCTACCCTCGTGTTTCTGCTGGTCATGGGCCTGTGCCTGGTGGCGATCGTCGCCGACCTCGAAACGCGCTCCATCGACAGCAAAACCGTCGCCCTGTTGGGCGTGCTGGTCGCGACCAACTCCCTCTTGCGGCCTCTCCAGGGTGCCGGCGGCTTCTCCGGCTTCCAGTTCTTGCCCATCCTGTGCGGCTACGTCTTCGGCGGCGTGTTCGGCTTCTTACTCGGCTCCCTTTCCGTTCTCGTGTCTGCCCTCTTCACCGGCGGGGTCGGCCCCTGGATGCCTTTCCAGATGCTAGCTCTCGGGTGGATGGGCCTGGTCGCGTCCGCCCTGCCCGGCAAGCGCATCGCGCAACTCTGGGGCGGCAAAGCCGAGCGCTGGATACTGGTCGCCTGGGGTGCGTCCATGGGCATAGTATTCGGTGCGATCATGAACCTCTGGTCGTGGCCCTTCATCGCCTCCGGCACCTCCCTGCCCGATGCACAGACCTGGGTACCCGGCGCGGGCCTGGGCGAAGCGCTCAACCGCTACACTGCCTTCTACCTGGCAACCTCCCTCCCCTGGGATGTCTGGATGAGCCTGGGCAACGCCCTCCTCATAGCGGTGCTGGGTCCCCCGATCCTGCGCCTCCTCCGCCGCTTCAAGCAGCGTTTCTTCTTCGAGTTGGACTAGTCGGACGGCTGACCTGTGATAATCGGCATGACCGCCGCGGTTATCACCTACTTCCCGGGCCGCCTGCTCGGCGTCGCGATCACGGGCTAGTGCAGATATTTCCTGCCGGAGACAGCGCTCAAGCCGGCACAAACGCATCCCAATCCCGCAAAAAAGCCTCGCCGTTCAATAAGCGAGGCTTTTTGCATTATTTGAAATAGTCGCGGTTGAGACCGATAAACTGCTGGAACTCTTCAGGCACATCGTCTTCAGGGTATATCGCGTTGACCGGGCACTCAGGCTCGCACGCGCCGCAGTCTATGCATTCGTCTGGATCGATATACAATTGCAGGGCCGCTTCGAAGTCCCGCTCGTCCTTGCGCGGGTGGATGCAGTCAACGGGACACACGTCCACGCAGGCCGTGTCCTTCACTCCAATGCAAGGCTCCGTTATAACGTAAGTCATCAGGTTCATCTCCTTTCTAAACAATTATGAAAGCAGACTGGACCGGTCCAGGGCTTACGCAATAATATTAGGCCACTTACATGGCCGTGTCGTTGTTAGGGCGCAACTAAGGCCGCGATTGCTAATCGTCTGCAATCGCCCTGAGAGCATCAAACTTGCGCACCAGCACGCGCTCCCGGCCGCTCTCTATGATCCCTTCCGCCTCCCACTTGCTCAGAGTGCGGCTCACCGTATAGATCGTCGTGCCTGTCATCTCGGCTATATCCTGGCGCGACAATGTAAGGTCGATTAGCGTACCGCCTGCGACAGGCTTGCCGATCTGGGAGGCCAGGCGCAAGATACCGTGTGCCAACCTCCGCTCCACGCGCTCAGTCGCCAGCTCGCGATAGCGGTCCTGAAACTCCTTCACCCGGCCCGCCAGAAACCGCACCACGTTTATCGCCATCCTGGGGAAGCGCTCCAGAAGCCCGCTTATCACCTCACTGCGCCAGCCCAGTGCCGCACAGTCCCCCGTAGCCTCACCCGATGCCGGGTGCACTTCATCTCCCAGCGCGGCCACCGCCCCGAACATCTCCCCCGGCCCGCTCATCCGCACTATCACCTGGTCGCCCTCAGCCGTCACCTGCGTGAACTTCACCCGCCCCTCAACCAGCACATACAAGACCCGGGCCGGGTCGCCCTGGTGGAAGAAATAGTCCTCGTTCTTGACACGCCGCAACTTGCCCGTACGCACAACCTCGAGCAGGCTCTCGTCGTCCATCCCCTGAAACAGGATACTCCCCCTTAAATATTGGATGTATGCTTCGTATTCCATCAGCCTCACGCGAGCCGTTAGCCAGACGCCGCCATTTGCTCAGCCAGCCGACGTACCAGATCGCTCAGTTGCTCCTCGGTCAAATATAAATAGCCATGTGCGCCAACGCTTAGCGCGGCCAATTGCTGCTTCTCGAAGGGCACTCCCGGCGGCAGCGGCACGATATGCCAGTGGACGTGGCTGTTACCCTGCTGGCTCCCTAACGACAGGACATAGAGCCTCTCGGTTGCCACCACCCGCCGTACAGCCTCGCTGACCCTGTAAACCAGCTTCTGTAGGGCAATATATTCATCCAATGAGAAATCGCCCGTCACCTGCTCGCGATGCGCCACAGGTGCCACCAGTACATACCCGTACAAGGTTGGGAACTTGCTCAAGAAAGCGATGCCAACATCGTCCCAGTAAATAACGTGGTGGGTTTCGTCACGTCCTTCCAGTATACTGCAAATAAAGCAAGGCCCTTCCTGTATCTGTTGTACGTAAGCTGTCATATCGAATGGCCTGTATTCACCCATCAACACCTCTTATTTCCTAAGCAGGTCTGTCCATCTCCTCCGGCCTGTCCGTAATGGGCGGCCCGGTTCTCATACCTGCAGTTATTCTACACCCAACCGCCTAATCGCTTCCTCCCGCCCAATTCCCTCCACGCTCACGATCTTCTTCCGCGAAGTCTCACCCGCCACGAGCATTACCGATGATTTCGAGACGCCCAGCATCTTCGCCAGAAATGCTACCAGGGCTTTGTTCGCAGCGCCCTCAACGGGAGGAGCCGTCAGCGCAACCTTCATCATACCGTCATGCAACCCCAGCACCTTATTGCTGGACGACCGCGGCGCCACAAAAACGCGCAGCACCACCCCCGTCGACGTGGGTTCAATATATGCCGGCAATCGGTCCGACATCAAAGCCCGACCACTATGCAACACATGCTGAGATCGGGCAAAGCCGGCACCCTACTTCTTGTTGCCCTGCAACCATGGCTTGGGCTTGTCTGCACTCGCGCCCGCTCTCCGGCCTGCCCCTGTGCTCGTAACCCGATCGGTCTCCGAGTCACCCTGCGTCGGTTCAGGTTGCGGATTGGCCACATCCACCGCTGCGGTCGCGCCCAGTCCCTGCAATGCGGCCGCCAAGCCCGAAGGGTCGGCAGGTGTGAGCACTATCTTGCGCCCCGTCCTCATCTCCAGTGCCACAGAAAACTTGGGGTTAGTGCCATAAACATCAGCTTCCATCGACTTCAGGTCAGAAGGATTGCGAACACGCGTCTTGCCAGCCCAACCCAACACACCGCCGATACTCAGCACTCCTATGTTGAAAAACGTGCCGATATTCGGTGTTGCCTGGGCACCCAGTATGTCGTCCACGGCAATGTGCATCCGGCCGGGACCACCCCTAACTATGACCAGTTCCTTATCACTCAAATGGTAGGACCTGATCGAGCGCAGCCAGGCGTAGAGCAGAATGCCAAAAGTAACAAGCGTCAGCACGAAATCAAACTGATCAGGCACCAACCCACTCGAAAGCGCGGCGGCCGTGTTCGAGCCGAAATAGAGGAAGCCTATAACATAAGTAAGTGTCCACAGCCACACCGTCAAGCTAAACGGCGCGACGCGAAAGACCTGTTCGTTATTCATTACATTATTAGAGGCACAGAGACCCCTGCCTTTAGGCATGGGGAGGAAGTGTCCCTTTCTCCTTCCTTGTCAAGTCTTGAAGAAAGTGAAATAATAGGAGTATGAAGTTGACTGTTGCGGTCAAGCTCCAAACTACCCAGGAAC
>JBBRDO010000013.1:0-64845 GCA_038203825.1 Chloroflexia bacterium
CTCGGTGACCATGACGGGGCGGCCATAGCGATGAGCAAAGGCACGAATGGAGCGCGCCAGACCATCGACGCCACCGTCGTGGCGGCGGCTGGTTATCTCCCCGTTGACCTCTTCGACGAGCGTCACCGATGTTTCGGGGTAGTAGTTTACCCCCTCGATATCTATCTGCGCGGCGTTACCGGCATGCCAGACCAGATCGGCGTCGTCCATGCCATTCTGCATCAGCCAATCATAGAGCAGGTGTTTGCTGTCAACGCGTCCGGTCACCAGGTCAGTGGCTATGAAGGTGCGGGCCGTGGTCAAGGCGGCATATTCTTCCAGTTGGGGGGTTGAGGCCAGGGCTTCACCCGCGGCATCCACGTTGACAATTGCGGCGTGGGGGTCTTCGGCTCTGATTGCTTCAATAGTGAGGACGATACCCCGTGTCAACGAACGCAGAATCTTCACCGCGCCGTCGTTGCCCCGCAGGTAGGGCGGCCAGATACCATGCACTCCCGTGAAAGCTACAGTGATCCAGGGCTCGTTGAGAGGCGTGTAGTGGGATACGATGTGCTTGTAGCGACGGGCAAACTCGGCGGCGTAGAGAGCCACGCGTTGCGGGTAGGAAGAATTGAGAAACTGGTTATCAAGCCACAGAGGCGTGCCGTAGTGCATAAGGTCCACGATGACCGCGATACCTTTGCCGGCTATATGTTCCAGCACCTGGTCTACCCATTCCCAGTCGAAGACACCGGGCGCCGGCTCGACCTTGTACCAGGGGATGCCGTAGCGCATGGCGCGAACGCCGAGGCCGGCAGCGCGGTCTATATCTTCGCGCCAGTAGAGGTAGTGGTGGGTGAGCGCGTACTCGTCAAGCACGCGCTCGCCGACTCGCTCGGTCTGTCCGATAAAGGTATCTTCTATGCCTGTAGCCCAGGCGAAACCTGCCGGGGCGAGACTGAACAGGGCATCTGTGCTTCCACCAGTTGATGCAGTCAAAATATCACTCCTTGAGCCCACTGAGGGCAATGCCGTTTACAAAGTATTTTTGGGCGAAAAGAAACGCAATGAACAAGGGCGCAAGGGCCATGGCGGCTCCGGCCATTATCACCCCGTATTCGACGACGTGCTGCCCCATGAAGAGCGCCAGTCCGGCGGGCAGGGTGCGCATCTCGGTGCTTGACGTGATAAGCATGGGCCAGAGGAAGTCGTTCCAGTTGTACATAAAGTGGAAGACGGCCAGCGTGGCCATAGCGGGCACGGATAGGGGCAGTATGATGCGGCTATAGATATAGAACTCGCCGGCGCCGTCGATGCGGGCGGCCTCGTCAAGTTCGCGCGGCAGGCTCATGAAGAACTGTCTGAGCATAAAGATGCCGAAAGCATTGGTGGCGCGCGGGATAATCAGGCCACCGTAGGTGTTGAGCAGGCCGAGGTCGTGCACAGTCACGAACAGGGGGATGAAGATCACCTGGAAGGGTATCATCAGGGCGATCAGCACGAGCAGAAATATCACGTCGCGCCCTGGGAAGCGCAGACGCGCCAGCGCGAACGCCATCATCGAGTCGAAAAGGAGCGAGACCACGGTGACGCCGCCGGCAAACGCGATGCTGTTCAGGAAGAAGCGACCGAATGGCACGCGCTGCCAGATATTGGTAATGTTTTCGAGCGTCCAGGAGCTGGGCCACAGCTGAGGCGGGAACTTGACTATGGTGCTTTCGGGCTTAAAGGCGGTGAGCACCATCCAGACGAACGGCAGGATCATACCCGCCGCAAACACCACGAGCACGATAAAAATCAGGGCGTTCACCCAGAAGCCGCGCCGAGATTTTTTTGGCGCCACCGCGACCTGGGTTCGGGAGGTGCGCGTGCCTGAGGCGACTGTTGCAACTTTGCCAGGGGCCGGACGTTCTATTGCCTGACTCATCAGTCGACCTCCCGGAAGCGCAGCAGGCGCAGCTGAAACAGGGTCAGTATGAGCACGATCACGAACAGGATAACGCCGATGGTGGAGGCGTAGCTGATATCGATCAACTCTATGCCCTGGTGGAATATATAGGCGACCACGGTTTCAGTGCTGTGCAGCGGACCTCCGCCGGGGGTCAGCACGTACACGGGGTCGAAGACCTGGAACGCGCCGATGACGGAGATCACCAGCACGAATAGGGTCGTGGGGCGCAGCATCGGCAGGGTTATGCGCCAGAAGACCTGCCAGGAGGAGGCTCCATCCATGCGGGCGGCTTCGTAGAGGTTCTCAGATATTCCCTGCAAGCCTGCGAGGAAGATCACCATATTGAAGCCGAGGTTCTTCCAGATACTGACCAGGATTACCACGGGCATGGCCCAGTCGGGGTCACGCAGCCAGCCTGTGACGGGCACTCCGATGGCATGGAGCCAGTAAGCCAGGAGGCCGATGTCGGGGTCGAACAGGAAGCTCCATATCATCGCGATGATGGCGAAGGAACCGATCACCGGCAGAAAGAAGGCGGAACGCAAGAGACCGCGCCCCGGCAACTTACGGTTCAGGGCCAGCGCCAGGGCCAGCGACACAACCATGCCTACGGGCACAGTGATTACGGTGTAATAGAGGGTGTTGCGGAAAGCGTTCCAGACCCGGGCGTCGGGGATCAGGCGTTGGTAGTTGTCCACGCCCACCCACTGCTGCACGCTACTGCCAAAGCTCCAGTGATAGAAACTGAGTAAGAATGACTGGATGATGGGCCAGAAGACGAACACAGCCAGAATTATCATGCTGGGAAGCATGAAAAGGTAGGCAGCACGAGCCTCGCGGGTGCCCATTTCTCGCCTCAGGGTCGCCAAGCGCTCCCCGAACGGTTGCCGGGCACCGATTGGTGGGCGGGCTGTCTCGATTTTGGACACTTATTCCGATACCTCCCGCGGGCCACAGCGCGATGCAACTCGCTCGGTAGCCTGCGTACTGATTCTCAGCAGATTGGAAAAGCACGCAGCAGGAATCCGGCACTGACGCTGAGAACCTGCCGCATGCCGTCGAAGGCCAGTTACTTCAGCAGGTCAGTGATCTGCTGGTCGGCGTTTTTGGTTGCATCCTCGACAGTGGCCTTGCCCAGGGTGATTGATTGGATCATTGGGACGAAGACATCGGTATCGATTTGCGAGAACTTTTCGAGGCCGGGCAGATAGAACCTGGACTGCGGGGCAACCGAGGCGAACTTCGGTACCCACTTGTTCTTGGCCAGGGTCGGATCGGTAGCCAGGTCGGTGCGAGTCGGCGGGAAGCCTGTCATCGACGACAGGGTAACTTGCGAGTCCTTGGAGTTCCAATGCTTAATGAACTGAATAGCAGCGTCCTTATTCTGTGTCTTGGCGTTTACCATCAGCACGACCGTGTCGGCCAGTGTGAAGGCGCCCGCAGGACCTGCAGGGATTGGGGCGACATCGTAGCTAAAGCCGTCCTTGTCGTAGCCGCTGGTGGCCCAGGGTCCGGTGATTTCCATAGCCGCCTTGCCCGTCTCGAACAGCTTGTCAGACTCGGCTCCGCTCAGGCCGACGGGGCTGATCTTGTCGTTCTTGACCATGTCGGTCCAAGTCTTGAGCGCTGAGACACTCTCAGGGCTGGAAAGAGCAGGCTTACCATCCTTGACGATGTCACCGCCGTTCTCCCACAGCAAGATGGGGTAGTTGGGGATCGTGTCGTGCTCGCCGAAGGCTATGCCATACTGGCTACCGTCGGCCTTGGTGAGTTTCTTGATGTCGCTCTGCCACTCGGCCCAGGTTGTTGGCGGGGCGCTGATGCCCGCGGCGGTAAACATGTCCTTGTGGTAGTACATCATCAGCGTTGCGTAGTTCAGCGGGGTGGCGTAGTACTTACCGTTATATTGCAGCAAGTCGTTCAGTGCGCTCGGCCATACTGATGGATCGAGGTCGCCGCCCGCTTTGACTTCGGAGCTAAGGTCCATCACCAGGCCGCTCTTGGCATACTGGGGGATGTACTGGAAGTGGATGGCCACCACGTCAGGACCGGTGCCGGTGGACATCGAGCTGAGCAGTTTCTGCATCAGGGTGTCCCAGGGCTGTACATCCATGTTCACCTTAATATTCGCGTTGGCATCGGTGAACTTCTTGGTTACAGCCTGGACGCCAGGCAGGTCCGAGCCTGTGAAGCCGTTCCAGAAGGTGAGGGTTGTAGATGCGCCACTGCTACCGATAGTGTTGCTCATTGCAGGGGTATTAGTAGCGCCGGCACCTGGCCCTGCCGGGGTGTTGGTGGCGCCTACGGCTGCGGGTACGGTGGGCGTGTTGTCCGTGCCGCAACCAGCGAGAAGCGGCAGGAGCGTCACACATAGTGCCAGAATAGTTACGGGAGCTTTCTTAGATAACAACATTGTCTTTCTTTCCTCCATGATGATTGATACGAAAAGTCTCGTTCTTTGACCTCAAGAAGCCCGCGGTCAAATGGTAGTACCGCGTACCACCTCCTTTCGATGTGGGCTAAGCGGAACTCGGGCAGCCGCAGGAGCCTCGGATGACCAGTCGGGTAGGTAATTGGACCTGCAGACCATCGATTGGCCTGCTGTTCAGGAGAGCGAGAAGCAGTCGAGCAGCGGCGCTGCCAAGCTCGCGCATGGGCTGGTGTACTGTTGTCAATGGTGGTTCGACCAAACGCGCAAACATCAGGTCGTCGAAGCCCACGACGGGGAAGCCGACTCCGGGGCTGTGACCCGCTGCACGCAGTGCTTCGGCAACGCCGATAGCTGTCTCGTCGTTAGCGGCAAAGATAGCTGTTGGAGGCTCTTCCAATGCAAGCAAAGCTTGCGTGCCCGTTAGGCCGGCTTCCTCGGTGTAATCGCCTTCCCAGCAGTATTCCGCTCGGAAGGCAATTCCGGCTTCCTCCAGTGCGCGCCGGTAACCGGCCAGGCGATCAGCTGCGGAAAGATGGGCGAGCGGCCCGCTGATATGAGCGATGCGGGTGTGACCGTGCCAAACCAGATGCCTGACCGCCTGTAAAGCACCCCCCTCGTCGTCGACGGATACGGTGTGCAAGACTGGATCCAACGGATAGCGACCGATGAAGACGAAGGGAAACGAGCTTAGCTGCAGGCTGGCGATGTTTTTGTCGTTCAGCGCAGCCGAGGCCAGGATCACCCCATCAACCATCTGGGAATGCAAGACCTTGGCATAGGCCTCCTCTTCCTGGACCTCGGTCTTCGTCGTAGAAAGCACCAAAGTCATGTCGGCAGCATTGAGCACCTCGTTCACTCCGGAGAGGACATCCATAAAGTATAAATGCCCGAACACGTGCTGGCTGCTGTGGGGCACGATCAGCGCGACCGAGTTTGTGCGGCGCGATTGCAATGCCCGCCCCAGCGCACTTGGGCGATAATGCAGGGCAGCAGCGGCCTCGCGCACCTTGCGCTTTGTATCCGTGGCGATAAGAGGACTATCGGCCAGGGCCAATGAAACCGTACTGACCGACACGCCCACTTTGCCGGCCACCTCGCGTATAGTAACCCGCTGTGGCGTACGCTCAAGCGGTTCATCTCTGGTTCCGGTAGTCACGTGTGGCCTCCCAACTCCTACACCCAATAAGCGGGCGATTCAAACGTTTGAATTCAAACGTTTGAATCCAGTATAGCACTGTTTCTTGCTTTGTCAATAGGGCTATGAGAGGGACAGGGTCTATTCATACTCCGGCGATAGTGCAGCGTTTCGGCCAATTGCGAGTACAACGATAGTGAGAACAGGCCAGCCTGGCTGCGGAAATAGGGCACCATACTCGAATGAGTGACGTGGCCGCGACTATCAGCAACGACCGCCGCTAGCCGTTGATAAGTGGTTCACAACATGCCTTCTCCTGTGACACCCATCTCCTCGTCACCTACGTCCCCTTTGTCCTCTCCACCTCCCTCGTCCTCGTCCTCATACTCATCCTCGACTATGGTCATAGATACAAGCGTGTGGGTAAGCAGACTGCTTCCGCATGACGCCAACCACCAGGCGGCGCGCACCTGGATAGACACTCACATACTGAACGGCGGCTTCTTCGTGGCTCCTATGATCTTCGTAATCGAGGTTGCCTCGGCAATCGCTCGCGAAACCCTACCTCCGAACGACCCCCGAGCCGATGCCTACAAGGCGGTCAATCAACTCTACATGCTCCCCATTATGCGACTGGTGCCCATAGACCAGGCACTTGTTGATGAAGCCACAGACCTGGCAGCGGACCACAAAATCAGAGAAGCTGACGCTTTGTTTGTTGCTGTGGCAAGGCAGTTGGCTTTACCCCTTGTGACTTTCGACAAGTACCAACTGAAGCAGCCACAGATTGTAGTCGCGATAATCAGGCCATAAACACACAAACACACAAACACACAAACACAGGCGCTCCCTCGCTCAACCTCAATTGGGTGTTCAGTGGAGATATGGTGCTGATGGTATGGCCAGCGTGTTAGCAGAGGGGTCCAGGTAGTCATGGCTCGTTGGGTAGCCACCTGGCGGATCGTCCGTCTTCTTCCCCCGCCCACTCAGGGGATGATCAGCTCCTGTCCTACCTCGATTATTGTTGAAGTCAAGTTGTTCGCCGTCATGAGCGCATCAACGGTTGTTCCGAAACTCCCGGCGATCGTGCTGAGGCTGTCCCCTGCCTGGACCACGTAAGTCGTTATGGTGGGGGTGGCTCGCGGTTGGGAGGTTGGTGTTGGGAGCGCAAGGGAAGGGGTTGCGGTTGGCGACGCGGCGGCAACGGCTGCGGGCGCGGTGACAGTCTGCGGGGTGCTGACACCAGCCGGGACAGTCGGGGGTTGCACGATGGTGGGTGGCTCGTTGGCCCCGGTCGTAGCATGGCGGCTCCTGCAAGCGTGGCAACTACTGCAATGCCCAATACTGCTGCCAGCGATGCGATGCAATGTCGCCTGACAAGGGGCAACTCTCCGAGTGAAACCCAACCACTGCAGCCATTGTGTGCCGTAGTTGTGACCCCATTCAGCGATTGACTTTGCGAACGAGCACCACACAGCATGGCGGCGCACGAGAGCAACAGAGCAACAGAGCAACAGCACAGCTAGCAACGGGTGACGTCTGCCTTGAGCGTTGCGGAAATCAGGTATGTCGGCTAGAATCTCGACTAAGGAGGGCACCTCGGTCCTTTCAATGTCTGAGGTGTGCATGCGTTTCCCCTTTAGTTTTGTGGTTTGGCAACCTTATTCTAAAGGGAAACGCCCTCCTGCTTCGAGAATGAATAGACCCTGGATATCAGCCCAAATCCCTTGACAAGGCGACACTTTGGTGGTAGTGTTAGCTCAACCTAATGTAGGGTCATCATAATGTCCGTACAACTGTCACCAACCAAGCTGTCGAAGGAAAAGGGCGTGGCGCTATATGTGCAGCTTAGCCGCGCCCTGCGAGACATGATTCAGCAGCAGGGAGCGAAGCCGGGCGACCCCCTTCCTACCGAAGAGCAGTTGGGAGCCGCCTATGGCGTGAGCCGCTCCACCATTCGTGACGCTCTCGCCCAGCTGGAGCAGGAGCACCTTGTGGAGAGGAGGCAGGGCATCGGCACGTTCGTGTCGCGCCCACTCCTCAAGCGTGATTTGCAGGCGCTTACCAGCTTCTCCGAGGACATGATTGCCAGAGGCCTCCGTCCCTCGAGCCGCCTCCTGGATTACCAACAACCGGCCTCGGGTAATATCCCCGCTGACTTTGAGGAGGGGCACATAGCCCCGCTCGTGCGCGTGGTGCGCCAGCGGCTTGCGGATGGAGAGCCTTTCGGCATCCACGATACCCTCATTCCGCAGCAGGTAGCTGAGCGCTCGGGCTTTACTAAAGAGCGTCTCCAGCAGGATCAGTCCCTCTCGTTCTACGCCTCCCTGGAAGCTGGGGGCTACACCATACATGAAGGGCGCGAGCACCTCACGGCCTGCGCCGCCGCTCAGCAGCACGCGCATTTGCTTGGTGTGCGTGCGGGTGCGCCCCTCATCAGGGTGGTGCGCCTGAGCTGGTCTCCTAAAGGAGAGCTACTAGAGCATATTACTGCTTTCTATTTGCCCGAGCGTTACGAGTATGTAATCAACCTGAGGAGGTGATCGCGAACCGCATGGAGTCCGCCAGTCGCACTGGCTAGCAAAGCTTATGGCAATCGCCGGCACTGGTTACAGCAGCTTCGAGCTGGCACAAACTTGGAGGAAAGAGATGTTATCAAAGAGGATCACGAAATTCGCTTCAGCGCCGTTGCTGGTTGCGATTCTGGCAATCTCCCTGACCGGCTGTGGTACCGATGCCACGCCTACTACTGTCCCTTCTAACTCGTCATCGACAGGCGCTGCCGGCACGATGGGCAACATGACACCCACCAATGGCGATGGCAAACTGCACAAGGTAGCGCTTCTTATAGCCCAGGGCGGGCTCGGCGACCAAAGCTATAACGACCTGGCATATTCCGGTCTGCAAGCTGCCGCTCATGACTTCACCAACCTGGTCGTACAGCCTATCCAGTCTTCTGACATAGTGGCCCAGGGCCAGAGCCTCATGCAGCAGGCCGCCAACAATAAGTTCGACCTGATTATCAACCTGGAGTTCAGTCTATCTGATGCTCTGGGCAAAGTAGCTCCCAGTTTCCCTAGCACCCAGTTCGCAATGGTGAACCTTGAGGTGAAGCAGCCCAATGTTACAAATGTCCTCTTCCAGGAGCAGGAAGGCTCTTATCTCGCAGGCGCGCTGGCTGCCATGGTCACCAAGGACACTGGTATCAAAGGCACCAACGCCGATAAAGTAATCGGCGCGATTGGCGGCGCCAAGTCGACGGGTATCGACAAGTTCCTGGTTGGTTACCAGCAGGGCGCCCAGGATACCGACAAGGATACCAAGGTGCTGGTTGCCTACGCTAACAGCTTCGGCGACCCCGCCAAAGGCAAGGAACTTACAGACGCCCAGTTCAGCCAGGGCGCGGACATCGTCTACCAGGTAGCAGGCGGCACGGGCCAGGGCGTGATACAATCCGCCCAGCAGGCCGGGCACTTCGCAATCGGCGTCGATACCGACCAGGACTTCCTCGCTCCAGGCAATGTGCTCACAAGTATGATCAAGCGCACCGATCTCGCGGTGTATGACCTTTGCAAGGATATCGCCAACGGTACCCTCAAAGGGGGCAGCACACGCTTCTACGGCCTCAACAACGGTGGCGTGGACATCAGTCCACTCAAGTACACCAAGAGCATGATCCCACAGGCCGACCTGGATAAGATCCAGCAGATCAAGCAGGACATCATCTCCGGCAAGATCAAGGTCTGGAATGTTATCGACCAGGGCTACCCTGACTGGTTCCAGAAGTAGGTTGAATGCACCAGGCGCCGGACACCCAGCGCCTGGTGCTGCATAGCCAGGTAGTAAGGGTAGCGGGCGACAACGATGGCTTACTTAGAGCTTCGCGATATCACAAAGCGTTTCCCGGGCGTGCTGGCCAACGATCACGTCGACCTCACCGTGGAAAAGGGTGAGATCCATGCCTTGGTCGGGGAAAATGGGGCCGGCAAGACCACCCTCATGCGCATCCTGTACGGCCTGGAGCAGCCCGATGAGGGGGAGATCAGGCTTGGAGGCAAGCGCGTGACCATCGACAGTCCCGCTGCTGCCATCCGGCTCGGCATTGGCATGGTGCACCAGCACTTTCAGCTTATACCTTCTATGACTGTGCTCGAAAACGTGGTGCTTGGCGCTGAACCTGGAAAGTTGGGCATGACAGACCGTGCGGCGGCAGTGGCGAAAGTGCAAGAGATCGCCGCCGGCCTGGGTATAAGTCTGCCATGGGAGGCCCGTGTGGCCGACTTGTCACTTGGCCCGCAGCAGCGCGTAGAAACCCTCAAAGCCCTCTATCGTCATGCCAATATTCTCATCTTCGATGAGCCCACTACCGTGCTCACCGCGCAGGAGGCCGACCAGTTGTTCGGTGTGCTGCGCAAGCTGGCGAATGACGGGGCTACCATCATAATCATTACACACAAGCTCCATGAGGTGATATCCATATCCAGCCGCATCACGGTCATGCGCCGGGGCAAGGTGGCTGGCGTGCTCGAAACAGCGAATAGCAGTCCCCAGAAGATCGCCCGCCTCATGGTGGGTGAGGACGTGGGCCACCTGGAGCGCAGCGGTCGCTCACAGCCTGGCGACGAAGTACTTTCCCTCAGTAACCTCTCAGCCCTGGACAAACGGGGTGCCCCCGCCTTGCGAGGGCTGACCTTGCGAGTGTGCCGTGGGGAAATTGTGGGCGTGGCAGGCGTCGAGGGCAACGGTCAATCCGAGATGGTGCAAGCCATCGCAGGGCTAATTCCGGTGACGGGCGGCACCATAAGGATCGCCGGGCACGATGCGGCCGGCGCATCAACTCGCCTGCGGCGCGAGTGGGGCCTCTCGCTCATCCCTGGCGATCGCAACGCCGAAGGCGTGAGCAAGCTCTCTACTATAATGGATAACATGGCGTGTACGGAATACTATAGACCTCCTCTTTCCAGGTCCGGCGTGCTTGACGAGGGGGCTATGCAGCGCCGTGCGAGATCCCTTATTGAGCGTTTCTCTGTAAAGGCGCCTTCTCCCTATACGAAGTTGGGCACTCTTTCAGGTGGTAACGTACAGAAGATCGTGGTAGGGCGCGAACTGGCTGCGGCGCCCCAGGTGCTGATCGCGGCTTACCCCTCGCGGGGTGTCGACGTGCGCTCCACAGAGCTGATCCACAGCAAGCTGCTGGAATTACGCGCCGGTGGACAGGGCGTGCTGCTTATCTCGGAAGACCTTGGCGAGATCCTGAGCATATGCGACCGCGTGCTGGTGCTCTACGAAGGCCGCATCGTGGGCGAAGTGCCCACCGAACAGGCAGACATTTATTGGCTGGGTGAGTTGATGATCGGCGGCAAGCCCGCCACCAACCCACCGGGTGCCGTAATTGGGACTGCCCAACCAACACTACCGAAAACAGCGTCAACGAAGAGCTAGCTCTATGGCCATAACAGACACCCCCATCCAGAAACCCACCTCTTCCCTGTATGATCGCCTGGGGCCGCTGGGGCAAAGCCTGGCGCCTTTCGTGCTGGCCCTGGTCGTGGGCGCTCTTGTACTCACTGTAACGGGCAAGGATGCCCTCAGCACTTATACAACCATATTTCAGCAGGCATTTCTCGGCGTCACCAACCTGGCCGATACCCTCCTGTTCAGTACACCCCTCATCCTGACCGGTGTGGCCACAGTTGTTGCATTCCGGGCGGGCGTGTTCAATGTGGGCGTGGAAGGATCCCTCTATCTGGGCGCTTTCATGGCCGCCTGGGTGGGATTCACCTGGACCGGCTTGCCCGGCTTTGTAGTGCTGCCGCTCGCCTTCATTCTGGCGGGGTTGGTCGGGGCACTGTGGGCATGGGTGCCCGCTGCTCTCAAGGCTTACCTTCAGGTTGACGAGGTTGTCACCACCCTAATGCTCAACTATATTGCCATCTTCTTCACAAGTTTCCTTGTGAACGGGCCTTTCCTCGCACCGGGCACAGCTAACTCGATGAGCCCTCTGGTATCTTCGCAGGCCGAAGTGCCCCACTTCATGACAAGCTCTCAGTTCAACTGGTCCTTCGTATTCGCAATAGCTCTCACCCTGGGCCTCTGGTGGATGTTGCGCCGTAGCACGCTTGGCTACGCGATCAGGATGGTGGGCGATAACGCTCGCTTCGCGGCGGCCAGCGGTATCAGTGTGGCGCGTACTATTATTTACTCTATGCTCCTTAGCGGCATGGTGGGAGGGTTCGCAGGGGCAGCACAGATCCTGGGCGTGAATGGACGCTTCATAGACAACTTCTCGCCCGGCTACGGCTTTCAGGGCATTACGGTGGCACTGCTGGCCGCCGACCAACCTCTCGTGATTATTCCGGCAGCCATCTTCTTCGGCGCGCTCACCAACGGTGGCGGGCTGGTGCAGCTATTCTCCAACATACCGATCGACCTGATCAACGTGCTGCAGGGCACCGTTATGCTCTTTGCCACCACGCGCCTTACCCTGAAGTGGTTCAGAGGCCGAAAGGCTAGGTTGACAGCGTGAATAAGTATACTATTCTGGATTTTGACTGCAGTATGTCAGTTGCGTGCTGTGCCTGCTGCCCGACCGCTCGGAAGGACAATCGATGTTCGACTCGGCGCTAATTCTAACCCTGCTAAGCAAAACGCTGGAGATGAGCGCGCCCATCCTGCTGGCGGCAATGGCCGGCGCTATTTGCCGACAGGCAGGCATCGTGAACATCGGCCTGGAAGGGATGATGCTGGCCGGGGCATTCGGCGGTGTGCTGTTCAGCTACCTGGCGCACTCGGCGGCTGTGGGCATACTTGGCGCTATCCTGTGCGCATTGGTGCTCGGCGTGATCTTTGCCCTCTTCGTACTCAGCCTGCGGGGCAACGAAATCGTGTCCGGGCTGGGCTTGAACCTGCTAGCTGTGGGGCTTGCCGGCTACATATTGCCCGTATTGTTCAATGTGCAAGGGGCTTTCTCCCCACTCGGGCTGCAGGGCTTGCCGCACTGGCATATACCTGTTATTGAAGACATCCCGGTGTTGGGCACGCTCCTATCGGGCTACGACCCCGTGGTCTACATCTCCTGGCTGTCAGTGCCGCTCACATGGTTCTTCCTGTACCGAACGAAACCGGGCACTCACTTGCGAGCCGCGGGTGAGGCCGAGGAGGCCGCCATGTCCGCCGGTATCAACGCGCGAGGGCTAAAGTGGCTGGCTGTGCTGCTGGGCGCGGCATTATGCGCCCTGGCGGGAGCTCAGCTCTCCCTTTCTCAGGTGACTCTGTTCAACAAGCAGATGACAGCCGGTCGCGGCTTCATAGCCCTCGCCGCTTTCTATTTCGGGGAGGCGCGGCCCGTACCCACTGCCATTGCCGCCCTCGTGTTTGGCTTCTTTGAGGCCCTGCAGTTTCGACTACAGGCCGAGAGAGGAATCTCTCCCCAGCTCATACAGATGCTGCCTTACCTGGCAGTGGTGATCGCTCTCGTAGCAGTGGCGGTGCGCAAGCGCTTGCGCCTCAACACGAAGGCGAGGGCCGCGCAGGCAGCCGTGGGGCAGGAGGCATAATATGACGCAGCATACGGGCACCGGCGCAGGAACAGCTCCAAAGGGCGACGTGGCCCTCATACTTATAGATGTCATCAAGGGCTTCTACGAGCCGGGAGGTGAATTCTACCACGAGGTGTACGCAGCCACTCTTCCCCCTATTCGGAAGCTGCTGGAAGCCGCGCGCACACGGGGCAGGCTCATCGTGCACGCGCGGGAGGGACATTCGCAGGGCGAGCCCAACTTTGAGCTTATCAAGCTGCCCGAGCACGCGCTTATGAATTCGTTCCACAGAGAGTTCGCCCAGGGTGCTGAGCCGTTGCCCGGAGAAGTCGACCTGCGTAAGCGCCGTTACAGCGCCTTCTTTGCGACCGACCTCTCCGTCATGCTCGCCGAATACGGCATCAAGCACCTGGTGCTGGCGGGCTGCAAGACCAACGTGTGCGTGCGTGCCACGGCTCAGGACGCTTTCGGCTACGGCCTGGACGTGGTCGTGCCCGTTGAAGCCGTGGCGTCCAACCGCCCGCATCTGCACGAGGCCAGTCTAGAGGACATAGACAGATATATAGGTAGGGTCGTGCCACTCGCTGAGGCGGTGAGCCTGCTTCGCGAAGGATAGCCGGCAGAGTCAATATGAGCGAGCAACCGGATAATAGTACAAGAACTGATACACGCCCCAGGCTGGCAGTCGTGGCAGCGGGTTACCCTTCGCTTGATAGCATCTATCAGGTGAGTCATCTGCCCGCGCCCGGCAGGACCGGGATAATCCTCAGTCGCAGCGACAAGCGTCACTGGGGCGGGTGTGCGTTCAACATAGCGGTGGGCATATCCCGAATGGGCCTCCAGACAGGCGTCATAGGCACGCTTGGCGACGATGAGGAGGGCCGAAGCTATCTGCAGTGGCTGCGAGAGAACGGGGTAGATAGCACGGCTGTCACCATGCAGGAAGGCGGCAGTACTCCTATCAGCAACCTCTACTACGACCCTGCCGGCACCAGCGTTTGCTATTACTGGCCCGGAGCATCCGGGCAGCCAGGGGACGCGGGCCCCCAAAGCGAGGTACTGAGGAGGGCAGACTGGCTCGTGCTGGCAGTGGCTCCCGCCGGCCTGACCCTTCGTCTGCTGGACATGGCCGAACAGCAGGACGCTCACCCAGCCCTGAACATAGCCTGGAGCGTGAAAGCAGATGCCCATGCTCACCCATCCGAGCTGATTATGCGAATGCTGGCTGCAAGTCGCCTGATATTCCTGAACGCAGACGAACTGCACTTCATTGGAGAGGCTACCGGGCGCTCCACTTTAGAGGGAATACTGGCCGTTGGACCCGAGACGGTGGTCCTCACCCTTGGAGCGCAGGGCAGTAGCATTACCACTCGCAGCGGGACTATACAGGTGCCCGCTGCTCCGGTCAGGCAGGTAGTGGACACGACGGGTAGCGGGGATGCTTACGTGTCAGGCTTTCTCGCCGCTTATATTCGAGGGGCAACACCCAGGGAGGCGGCCATGGTAGGTGCGAGGAACGCTGCTGCTGTGCTCGAACAGGTGGGCAGCCAGACGGGGCTTTGCACATGGGAGGAAGAGCTATGGAGACAGACGCACATCTGAGTGCCGGAGAACCAGGCAGGGCTGGTCAGTTTCGCGCAGCATCGACGAGCGACCTCGGTCCTGAGCCCGGCCACGGTTGGTATCTGAAATGCAAACAGGGCGATATTGCGGAGCGCGTCATACTGGTAGGCGACCCCGGTAGAGTTGAGATATTCGCACAGGAGCTGGAAGGGGCCCGCACAGTGAACGCCAACAGGGCGCTGATCACAGTGACAGGGCGGTATCAAAGTGTGCCTGTGTCGGTAGCGGCCTTTGGTATGGGAGCTCCCATCATGGCGGTGGTACTCGAAGAGGTGGTTTGGCTGGGTGCCAAGGTAGTACTGCGAGCCGGTACGGCCATGTCAGTCGCGCCGGGCTGGTACGGGCGCTTCATAGTGGCCGATGCCGCCATACGAGGCGAGTCGACGTCCGCTACCTACGTGCCAATGTCGTACCCCGCGGTGGCCGATCATCGCATGGCGGGCACCCTGTCCACTGTGCTGGACGAGCTAGGACTGGACTGGGGCCTCGGCCTCATAGCCTCCTACGATGGCTTCTACTCGGAGCTATTCGCTCTGGGGCCGCGCAGGCGCGAAGAAGTGCTCTCCCTGCGGGCCACGTTGGCCTCTCTGGGTGCGGCAGCAACTGATATGGAAACTTCCGCCCTGCTAACCATCGGCCGCTACCTGGGTGCGCAATGCGGCTCCCTCTGCCTTGTAACTGTGGACGGGCCAACCCAATCTGCTCTCGATGGGCAGGAGCGTGAGGAGAGCGAGGCTGCCCTTGTACAAGCGGCGCTCGAAGCGGTCACGCGCTGTCCCATTGCAGACAGCAGTACGCGAGACCGATAACTATTTGAAGCTGGACTCACTCGTTTCGTCCGGTTCATACCGAAGTCAAAATAGAAAGGTGGAACACTATGGAAGAAACCAAAACGAGCGCTGCCACTCGCTATCTGCAGCGCGCACAACAAGTAGTGGCTAAAATAGAAGAGACACAGGTCACCGCGATTCGGGAGGCGGCGTCATATATGGCCGGCGCGATTGAGGGCGGTGGGCTTGTACATGTGTTTGGTACAGGACACGGAAGCCTGCCCTCCCTGGAGGCGTTCCCCCGCAGCGGCAGTATTATCGGCTTCCACAGCATCGCTGAACTGCCGATTACCCTTCTACATCATGTGTACGGCGATATGGGAGTAAATCAATTCAGGTTCCTTCAACGGCAAGAAGGCTACGGCACTGCTATTCTGTCCAGCCACCGCCCCCAACCGGGGGATGTGCTCCTCCTGTTCTCCCATTCGGGCATGAACTCGCCGGTGCTCGACATGGCACTGGAGGCCAAAAAGATCGGAATGCCGGTGGTGGCAGTTACATCACGCGAGCATTCGATGGCAGTCAAGCCCAGGCATTCCAGCGGGCAGCGCTTGTTGGAGATAGCCGACGTGGTGATAGACACCGGCGCGCCGCTGGGCGATGCGTCCATAGACATCGAGGGTCTTGAGCACAAGGTCGGCCCTGTCTCCACCGTAGCTACCATGTCAATCATGAACGCGCTGGTCGTGGAGACCGCCGAGCAGTTGCTAGCTCGAGGATACACGCCTCACGTGGAAGTGAATATGAACGTGCCCAGCGAAACTTCCATCCGCCAGCATAACGACGAAGGCTACGCGGAACTGCGAAAGCGCCTCATAAGATGAGGTTTTTCCGCTTTCAATTACAGACTGCAGAGGTATCCTATGGACATTACTCCAGTGACACCGGCGGCAAACAGCAAGACTTTGCCCAACATAAATACAAGCCTTTTCATCGATGGACAGTGGGTAGAGGCTCTGGCCGGAGAGCGCTTCAACGTTACCGACCCCGGCACGCAGGAGGTCGTGGGCAGTGCCTCCCTTGGACGGCGTGCCGATGCCGTGCGCGCTCTGGAGGCCGCTGACCGGGCCTTTCCTGCCTGGTCTCGTACGTCTGCATACGAGCGGGGGCGCATCCTGCGGCGGGCAGCCGACCTGATTCGGGAGCGGGTCGACGCTATAGCGGTTACGCTTACGCGGGAGCAGGGCAAGCCTGTGTCCGACAGCCGCAAAGAAATACTGTTCGGTGCGGACGTGATCGAGTATTACTCCGAAGAGGGCAAACGGATCAAAGGCGACTGGATAACCCCCGTATCTACCCACACCCGCAGCCTCGTGATCCGCCAGCCTGTTGGCGTCGTGGTAGCGATCGTTCCCTGGAACTATCCCGTGGATCTGCTCACCTGGAAGATCGGACCTGCACTGGCTGCAGGCTGCACCTTGGTGGCGAAGCCGCCCACCGAAACTCCTCTAGCTGTTGCGCAGGTCATGCAATGTTTCGCCGACGCGGGCCTCCCTCACGGGGTGCTCAATATGGTGACCGGGCCTGGGCGCGAAGTGGGCGAGGAGCTGGTGGCGAATCCTTTGTCGCGCAAGATAAGTGTGACGGGATCCACATCTACGGGCAGGCGAGTAATGGAGCTTGCAGCGCAGCACATAAAACGTCTGACGTTGGAGCTTGGTGGCCAGGCGCCTATCATCATCTTCCGGGACGCCGATCTTAGCTTAGCCGTACCCGCTGCTGCTCGCCGCTCCTTCTCCAACATGGGCCAGATCTGCATCGCCGTCAACCGTATTTACGCTGACAAGCAGATCAGTCGTGATGTTGCCGAAGGTGTCGTGGAGTTCGCCAAGCATATGAAGATCGGCCATGGCCTCGACCCGGGAGTAGAGTACGGCCCCATGCTGAACGAAGCAGGTCGTGAGCAAACCCGCAGCCACGTAAGTGATGCGTTGGAACGGGGTGCGACACTGCTGTATGGCGGCAAGGAGCCTGAGGGAGAGCAGTACAGCAGAGGCTATTACTACCTCCCCACTGTGCTCGAGGGCGTCACGCCTGATATGCGTGTGATGCGCGAGGAGACTTTCGGGCCGGTGGCTCCCGTTGCTGCCTTTGACGACCTCGACGCAGTAATTGCGCAGGCCAACGCCACGCAGTATGGTCTGGCGGCCTACATCTATACTCGCGATCTGACTACAGCCCTGTTCACAGCTGAGCGACTGGAGGCGGGTGGTGTGGGTATCAACGTAAACGACGTGTCGGAGTTAGGCGCCCCCTTCGGTGGATGGAAAGAGAGCGGCTTCGGTCGGGAACTGGGCCACGAGGGCATCGAATCGTGCCTGGAAACCAAGCACATCCGCATTGGTGGTCTGTGACGGCATGTGAGTAGCAATGGATAGTGTTGGCGAATTCTCAGCCAGGCCGGAATGAGCCTCATGCTGCCAATGCACAGGGCAGCGGAGCTAGAGCGGCGAAGTGCGACATATGAGTCTTGGCGCGTGGAATTCCTCCCAACCATGCCACTATTCTTACGATGTTTGATGCCGGCCGCCGTTAGAATATGTGGCAGGTGGGTCTTGGCCAGCCCGGATACCCTCTGGGTGATAACTTGTCTCTCGCAACTCATAAGCTCGGACCCCTTGCGATAGAGTGCCCTCCACCCACGCTCGGTGCATCTATCGAGAGCCATTGGGGTGTCCTTTGCTGCTGGCGGATGGCTTGTATGGCCTGGTGGTTGTCTTTGGTTCTGAATGTCACGTGCCGAGGCTCGGTGTCGGCTCGAGTGCATTGAGCACGCACCGGACACTTCAGACAGTCACCTCGGTGAAATCGCACGCCAATTATCTGATTGCCCCACTTGCAACTGGTAGTCTGGTGTACGGATATAAGGTCGGGCTATCACGTAGATGCGTGTGCCTCGCTTATGGGCAAGCGGCACCAGATCAGCGCCCTCACTTTCGGAGTAGCGCTCCTCGGCACGGTGGGACTTCAAGCGAATAGCAGTGCGGTCATCAAACACAACCCCCTCGCCGATCTCCTCATCGAGGTTCCAAAAGGGGCATTGTCGTCCATCCGGCATCCGTTGACTGTGCTCGTGTTAGGCCATATTTCTGAAGATAACTAGATATATGACGCCATGTATAATTCAATAGCACTTTATGATCTTCCTCTGTCGCGCTCAACCCCATGAGGCCAGACCCCGTCACAGGCACACCGCTACTCCTAGCGAACATAAATGCTTCCTCTGACGGCTTCTCGAAGGGTAGCACGTGTACGACTGACGCTCGCCTGAGCAACTCGTCATATACTGTCAATTCTGCGGGAGCGGCAAATAGCCCAGGCTGGAATGACGACGCTTTTGGTTGTAGACGTGCTCGATGAACTGGCCGATGTTCGCCTCAGCCTCCACAAATGTCCGATATTGCTGCAGATACATCTCCTCCCGCTTTAGCGTTTTGAAGAAGCTCTTGGTTTTAGCGTTATCCTATGGATTGCCCTTGGCCGACATGCTCACCAGCATACCCACACTCTCCAATCGCTCAACGTAGGCATTACTGGCGTAGCCCCCCAAGCCCCTAGGTCTGAGTGATGTACTAGTTCTGGCTGTACCCGGCGGGTAGATGACCCCCCTAACCAGCCGCAAGAACTGATGTGTTTACCTGGGCGTTTCCGACCACTTGAGGAGGATGCGTTTGGCGAAGCCGCCTCGGTTAATGCGACGCTCGGTCTGGATTGCACACACGGTGTCCGGGTCGATGTTGTTGGCCAGGAGAATGGAGTCGACGACTTCGAACAGGTCGGCTAGCTCCACGGACAGTTCCTCCGGTGAGTCTTGGCTGACCTCCTGCGCTTCTTCAACGAGTTTGGCAAGCAAGGCGTTGACAATAGTCAATGTCGGTTAGGGTGGCGGTCTCATATTGGCCGTTGCTCTGGGCTATGATTTCGGGGATACGGTCTCGGACAAGTTTGTTGTATTGTTTGCGCATGATGTCCTCTATTAGAATTGGGCCAGGTTGCGAGAGAGCGCCACCTGCTCAACGTAGTCAGCCACGGCAAAGGCAAGTTGGCCGGTGAAGTCGGCGGTCGCGGCGGCTACTCTACGGTTACGGGCCGGGGACGCTATATATGTAGCACTAGCCCAGCAACTGGGTCTGCCTGTAGTTAGCTGGGATGGGGAGATAGCGCAGCGCGGCGGTCCGAGGATAATGGTATTCGATCCCGCCAGCTTCCCCTGGTAGCGTGTTGTGCTGACATGGTTATGTGGTTATAGTGGCTGCACAACTGATCCGTGCCGGAAGTGTCAGAACTGAGCGCACATAGTTTCCTCTATGGCGCTCGAAGGGTCTAAACCACTCCTATCTACGTTTCTTTCTTGCACACTACACCTTAGCAAAACGTCTTTTCGACGTGGCTCCCATAGGGGCATCTCAGGGTATTTGACAAAGGGCAAAGGCTGCTCTATAATCCCTGCACACGTGTACATCAGCCTTTCGCCATCCTCTTCCCGTACGCAGCGCAAAAGTGCCTGCAGCCACTTCAATGCGGGGGGTGGCTCGTTCGTCGCCATCGCATAGGAACTACCACTTGGGCGGAAAAGCCATGTCCCAGAGACGTCCGACTTCCATATCGGATATCGCCAGAGCGGCGGGTGTATCCCACCCCACCGTATCTCGCGCCCTCAATGACAGCCCTTTGATCAGCGCCGGCGTTCGCCAGCGCATCCAGCGGCTGGCAAAGAACATGGACTACACACCCAATGCCCTCGCGCAGGGTTTGCGCGCCACCCGCTCCCATACCATCGGCCTGGTCATGACCTCCATCGCAGACCCCTACTTTTCCGATGTAGTCCGCGGTATTGAAGAAGTAGCCCGGCCTGCCCACTTCTCGCTCTTTCTCAGCGCGGCGCACAACGACCCCGCCCAACAGATGGCCGCGATAGAGACTTTGCGCCGCAGGCGTGTCGACGGAGTCCTCATGGCCTCAACGCAGCTCAGCACCCAGATCGAAGAGTATCTCGCACACCTGGGCATACCGACCGTTCTCGTCAACAACGAGACAGACTCGGAAAGCGCGCTCACCAACTGGGTCGTGGTCGACGACATAGAAGGCGCTCGCCTCGCCACAGAGCATCTTCAGCAACTGGGGCATAACAAGATCGGGTACATTGGAGTGAACAACCGTCCTCGCTCCAACCGGCAGCGCACAGAAGGTTACCTCGCAGCACTCGACGCGGCTGGCGTAGCAAGCGATCCATGCTGGGTAGCCATGCCCGCGCAGTCTGGCAGCGTCCTCTCCGAAGCAGAGGCCGAGGGTCCCACCCACGATGCCCGGGTGGGACGCGCCCAGATGTCTCGTATGCTGGATGCCGGGGTGAGTGCTGTCCTTTGCTTCAATGACATGGTTGCGGTCGGGGCGCTGAGATGTTGCCACGAGCTGGGGGTCAGTGTGCCGGGGCAAGTAAGCATCGTCGGGTACGACGATATAGGGCTGGCAGGCTACCTGACCCCCTCCCTCACCACTGTCCGCCAGCCCGGTGCAGAACTGGGCCACCTGGCCGCCCGGCTCTTGCTCGACTTACTCGAGGGCCGTCCCGTTCTCAACCACGTTCTATCTCCCACCCTGGTTAAACGCGAAAGCACCGCAGCCCTGCAACCCTCCTGATGCGCGTTCTTAGCCAGGGAAATCACAACACCAAGGCAGGCCAATATGCCCGACAAATTGAACATTGGAATTCTCGGTCTCGGACGAATGGGTTACCTGTACGCCGGCACAATAGCGCAGGTGCCCGGCGCTAACCTCTACGCCGTGGCGGATGTGTCCGAGCAGGCGCGCGCTCGCATAGCCGCTGAGTTCGACGCTCCTCACCTACTCTCCGACCCACAAGACCTGCTCGCACTACCGGATCTCGACGGTGTGATAATCGCCACCCCCACCAGCACCCACAAAGACCTTGTGATAGCCGCTGCGAAGGCGAAAAAAGCGGTCTTCTGCGAAAAACCCATCGCCCTTACCATCGCCGATACTCATGCCGCCCTCGCCGCCGTAGAGAGCGCGGGCGTGCCGCTGCAAATAGGCTTCATGCGCCATTTCGATGCGGCCTATGTTCGCGCAAAGGAAATCATAGACAGCGGGCAGATAGGCCGACCTGTAACCTTCAAATCTATCGGTCGCGACCCCTTCTGCCCCAATCCCGCGTTCGCTGACCCCTCGAAGAGCGGCGGCCTGATCATCGACATGGGCATCCACGATTTCGACCTGGCTCGCTGGCTCATGCAAAGCGAGGTCGAGCGGGTATCTGCCGAGGGTACGCTGATGGTGTGCGATACCCTGCGCGCGGTCGGCGATATAGACAACGCCGTGATCAACATGAGGTTCGAGAGCGGGGCGCTGGGCAACGTGGAAGTAAGCCGTAACGCCTTCTACGGCTACGACATCCGCACAGAGGTGCTCGGCTCCGAGGGCGCTGTGAACGTCGGCGTCTACCAGCACACTCCGGTGCTTCTCCTCACACGGAGTGGCGCGCAGCACGACGTAACGCCCTATCTCATGGAGCGTTTCGGCAGCGCGTATCGCGCTCAGATAAGCCACTTCGTCAACAGCGTTCTCAGCGGCACTTCACCGGCTGTGGGGAGCAAAGACGCCCTTGCCTCCATCGAGATCGGTATCGCCGCCACCAGATCGCAGCAAGAGGGGCGCCCCGTCGCCCTCAATGAGGTAAGGCAACCCGTTTCTTAGTGGAGAGGAAAGGAAAAGGGCCCTAGATGCACGAACAGCCAGGAACCGGCCGGCGATTGACGATGGCGCAGGCGCTCGTCACTTTCTTGAAGCACCAGTACGTGGAGCGCGATGGCGAGCGCCGGCCCTTTTTTGCCGGCTGCTTCGGCATATTCGGGCATGGCAACGTGGCGGGCGTCGGCCAGGCCCTTGCCCAGATGCCCGACTTTCGCTACTACCAGGCCCGCAACGAGCAGGCTATGGTGCATACGGCCACCGCTTATGCTAAGACCAAGGACCGCCTCCAGACCTTCGCGTGTACCTCTTCTGTCGGCCCCGGCGCGACTAACATGATAACGGGCGCTGCCACCGCCACCATCAACCGGCTCCCTGTGCTGCTCCTCCCCGGCGATATCTTCGCTCGTCGCAACGTGGCCCCTGTCCTCCAGCAGGTCGAGTGGGAGCACAGCCAGGATTTCTCGGCCAACGACTGCTTCAAGCCTGTGAGCAGGTATTGGGACCGTATTTACCGTCCCGAACAGCTGCTCACCGCCCTCCCCGAAGCCATGAGAGTGCTCACCAGCCCCGCCGATACGGGTGCCGTCACTCTGGCTCTGCCTCAGGACGTGCAGGCCGAAGCATACGACTACCCGCTCGGCTTCCTCCAGGAGCGCACCTGGCACGTGGCGCGCAATCGCCCCGATGCCCGCTCCCTTGTAGAGGCCGCCCAGCTGATCAGCGCGAGCAAGCGCCCCATGATCGTCGCGGGTGGGGGGACCATCTACTCAAGTGCTACAGACGCCCTGAAGAGATTCGTTGAGGCCACCGGCATCCCGGTAGGTGAAACCATGGCCGGGAAAGGGAGCCTCCCCTACAGCCACCCTCTCAACATGGGCGCGGTGGGCGCCACTGGCACGCTGGCAGCGAACCGCATAGCGCGGGATGCCGACCTCATAATAGGAATAGGCACGCGCTACAGCGACTTCACCACCGCTTCCCGCACCGCTTTCATAAACCCCACGGTCCGTTTCGTCAACATTAACGTGGCCGATTTTGACGCCCACAAGCTTCACGCCCTCCCCCTCGTGGGTGATGCGCGGGCCACCCTGGAGGATCTGGCGGAAATGCTCAGCGACTTCAGAGTCGACGCCGACTACAGGGTCTACGCGGAAGCCCTGCACAAAGAGTGGGAAAACGAAGTGGACCGAATCTATGCGATACGCAATACTCCGCTGCCCAGCCAGGGCGAGTTGATCGGCGCCGTAAACGAAACAAGCAGCCCGGACGCTATCATGGTATGCGCCGCCGGTAGCTTGCCGGGCGACCTGCACAAGCTCTGGCGGGCCAGGCACCCCAAGAACTACCACATGGAATACGGCAACAGCTGCATGGGCTACGAAATCGCAGGCGGGCTTGGCGCGAAGATGGCAGCACCCGAACGCGACGTCTATGTCATGGTCGGCGACGGCTCCTACCTGATGATGAACAGCGAGATCGTTACGTCTATACAGGAGGGCCACAAGCTTATTATCGTCCTGCTCGACAACAGCGGCTTTAAGAGCATCGGCTCTCTTAGCCGCTCGCTGGGCACACAAGGCTTCGGCACCCGCTACGTGTTCCCCGAGGACGGTGTCCTTCCCGACGACCGCGCCGGCAGCCATGCAGAAACCCTGCCCGTCGACCTGGCCGCTAACGCCAGGAGCCTGGGCGCGACCGTGATCGCCTGCGCCACTTACGATGACTTCGTCGCGGCGCTCGAATCGGCCAAAGAGACCGACCGCACCACGGTAATTTACATCCGCAACGACCGCTACGTGAGCGTGCCCGGCTACGAAAGCTGGTGGGACGTGCCGGTGGCCGAGGTGAGCGAGATGCAATCCGTAAACGAGGCGCGCCAAGAGTGGGAAGAGATGAGGGCTAAGGAGAGATCGTTCCTGTAGAGACAAAGGTCGGACGAATAATACCTACCAAATTTGCCTGATAACACTGAAGAGGGCACTATGCCATCCAATAAATTGAACATGGGATTGATAGGAGCGGGGCGCATCGGCCGGGTTCATGCCGAAAACCTGTCTCTGCGTATACCGACCGCTGACCTGCGCGTCGTGGCCGACGTAGATGCGGCCGCCGCTGCGGTCTGTGCCGCACACTACCGCATCCCTCGCTCGCTAGCCGACTACCGGGCCATGCTGGACGACCCTGACATCCAGGCGGTCGTGATCTGCTCCTCCACTGATACGCACGCCCGCATAATCGAAGAAGCCGCCAGCGCGGGCAAGCACATCTTTTGTGAGAAACCCATCGCCCTGGGCCTTGAAGCCATCGACAGTGCGCTTGCGGCAGTGGAGCGCGCCGGGGTAAAGCTGCAAATCGGCTTCAACCGCCGTTTCGATGCCAGCTATGCCCGGGTGCGGCACGGGATCGAGCAAGGAGAGATCGGCACTCTGCAACTGCTCCATATCATCAGCCGCGACCCCGGACCCCCGCCCATCGAATACGTGCGGGTGTCAGGCGGGATGTTCCTCGACATGACGATCCACGACTTCGATATGGCGCGCTTCCTCTCGGGCAGCGAGGCCGAGGAAGTTTTCACGATGGCGGGCGTGAAAGTCGATCCTGCAATCGGTGAGGCCGGGGACGTGGACACCGCCGTGGTCATGCTCAGGTTCAGCAACGGTGTGATATGCACCATTGACAATAGCAGGCGAGCCGTCTACGGCTACGACCAGCGCGTGGAGGCGTTCGGCAGTGGCGGGGCCATAAATACCGCCAACAACTACCCGAATGCGGCCGTCATAAGCGACGCCGGGAGCATCAGGCGCGACCTGCCTCTCAATTTCTTCATGGAGCGCTACACCGAAAGCTATCTGAGAGAGATGCAGGCCTTCGTAGATGCAGTGCTCAACGACAAACCCGTGCCGGTCACCGGCCACGACGGGCGCGTGCCCGTTGTTATGGCACTGGCCGCCGCAAAGTCGCGCCGAGAAGGTCGACTGGTGCGGCTGAGCGAGATAGACGGTAGCCGGTAAAAACAATCCTTTACAGATTTCGAGCCCCCGGAGGACAAGACAGTGAGCACACCCCAACTACGTTTCAGGCCGGAGCAACTAGCCCCCGGCGAAAGTGGCGTCCTCGTGGAGACCACGCCAGGAAAAGCGGGCTGGGAGTACCTCAGCTTCGCCGTCCGCAGGCTGGCTCAGGGAGAGAAGTGGGCAGGAGATACAGGAGCACAGGAAGCAGCGCTCGTGCTGCTGGGCGGGAAGATCACTCTAGAAGTCAATGGTGGAAAGTGGCAGATGGGCGAACGCCAAAGCCCTTTTGACGGCTTGCCCTGGTCGGCATACCTGCCGCCGCACACCGCTTATAAAGTGCTCGGCTTGAACAATGTCGAGTTTGCTTGGGCGCAAGCCCCTGCCGAAGGCCGCCACCCTGCCCGGTTGATACCACCCGAGGAAGTGACGGTCGAAGCGCGGGGTGCCGGCAGTACCGCGCGCACGGTGCGACACATGCTCCCCCCGCAGTTTCCCGCCGAGCGCCTCATAATTGTCGAGGTGCTGACCCCGAGTGGCCACTGGTCCAGCTATCCCCCTCACAAGCACGATGTAGAGGACTTGCCCCGCGAGAACTTGCTCGAAGAGACCTACTATTACAGGATCGACCCTGACCAGGGATTCGCCCTCCAGCGAGTCTACGCTCGCGACGGCAGTTGGGACGTGGCGGTTGTATGCGAGGATGGGGACCTGGTGCTCGTACCCGAGGGATATCACCCGGTGGCAGCGGCAGCGGGCTACAACTGCTACTACCTGAACGCCCAGGCCGGCCCTACGAGAGCCTGGCTGATAAACGAAGATCCGCGCCACGCCTGGATCAAGGGCAAACCGTGATCGTCGATCCGCGATTTCTTGCCGGCCACCGGCCGCTTCAAAGGAACCAACTATGCAGGTAGCGAGCGCCCCCGTTTCGTGGGGCATCACCGAGATCAAAGGTCTACTGTCCGACCTGCCTTACTCGCGGGTGATGGATGAGATACGCGATGCCGGGTACGAAGGCACCGAACTTGGACCCTGGGGCTTCTACCCACATGCGCCCGGCAAACTACGCTCGGCCCTCGATGCACGCGGGCTGGCGCTCGTGGGTTCTTTCGTTGATGTGCCTGTCCACGATGCTGCACTCTTTGACGAGGGCAGGAGGGCCGTACAGCAGGTGCTCCCGCTACTCTCCTCGTTCGCATCGACTCGTGCCACCTCGACCACGCCCGTGCTCATCCTCTCGGCCCGGCAGACCCCCGAGCGCGCCGCTATAGCGGGCAGGGTCAACGAGAGCGACGGGCTGAGCGCCTCCCAGTGGGAAACGGCCGGTGCATACCTGCGCGAGCTTGCCCACATGGGCCGCGATATGGGGCTTGAGGCTACTTTTCACCACCACGCAGGCACATATATAGAAACCGCCGAGGAGATCGAGCGCTTATTTGAGGAGGTTGATCCTTCCTTGCTCGGCCTGTGCCTCGATACAGGCCATCTCGTGCTGGGCGGGGGCGACAACCTGCCGTTCCTCTCTCGCTACGCTCCCCTCGTCCGCCATGTGCACCTGAAGAACATCGACCAAAGCGTGCTTGCCCGCGTTCGGGCAGGCAACATGAACTACCTCCAGGCGGTCCAGGCTGGGGTATTCGCCCCCCTTGCAACCGGCTGCATCGACATACCGGGAGTGGTGACCCTTCTTCGCACCTCGGGCTACGACGGTTGGCTGGTTGTGGAGCAAGATATCGACCTGAGCCACCCTGACCACCTCGATCCGCTCTCCGGCGCGAGAGCGGCCCGCACCTTCATCCGAGAGACAATCGGTGTGTAGCCGCTGCAGCAGGGGCGACAAGGAGGACTCACAGACTGATTGGTTTCCCTACCCGCGGCTTGGCGAGTAATCTCCGATTGCTTACCTTTGCAGAGCTGTCTCCCTACCCTACGTTGCGGAGGGGCGGGGACAGAGTTGCGCCCAGTGACGGCTCTACAGGGCGTGAAGGCCAGTAGCTTGTACGGTTTTGCACCGATGCTGTACCGCCCTACAGCAATTAGGTTTGAGCACGGAAGATTTATACAATCTAAGCTACTCAATGTGTTTTACGTGGCCTGAGACTTGGAGACCACAACCCAGCGAATGTATCCTACTGTCAAAGTGCGAACTACGCCCCAGGGCAATAGTGGCATCTAGCATTGGTTAGCTTCCACGTTACGACCCTTATACCACAAGGAGAGACTATCAAAGGCCTAATATGCAACGAACCACAGCCAATGCGGAGTAGCTATTCTGCAATGCCTGGCTTTAGAGGTTTTCTGTAAGAGCACGCTCGGACTGAGTTCGCCTTGCGCTGCTGAGTTGGGGAAATAACAGCGAGAAATCCTGCAAAGGGGAGAAATTGGTTTATCCGTAAACCAGTGCGCTTTCGAGATGCACTGGTTCATACATGAACCTCCTGTCTACCCACGATCGGCTGATCTAAGTAGCCTAAGCGCATGAGCGAGATGTGGTACAATTGCGAGGGATGCTACTCAAACGTGGGCTGGCGAGGGCCTCAAGCATTCGAGCAGGCCCGGTCCGGTTGTTCCCACTGTTCACCGTGGAAAGGTAAGCCCATGAAAGCGGCCGCCGGTATATAGGATTACCTCTATGCTACACTTTCTGCGCCGCTCTTTGCTCAGACAGCTGCTTGGCGTTTACTTGATCTTCGTGAGTGCCGTGCTTGGCACCGGGCTGGCTGTCAACTTCATCGTGCAAGACCGCCTGCGGAGCGAAGTCCAGTCTTCCGACCTTGCTCTCGCCCAGGCTATAGCACTGGAGACGGACGACTCCCTTCATGATGCAAGGGACGCGTTGCGTGATATGGCCGCTGTGCCCGTTGTGCGTAACGGCGACGCTGGCGGTATGCTCACCGCCTTCCGTGCTTTCAAAGCGGCTCGCAAGGACGTGGACCGCATTTACTGGCTGGACGCCAATGGTATCATGGGCGTCTCCGTGCCGAGCGACGTGCGCACCGAGAACATGAGCATGGCCCAATCGCCGATCTTCCAGCGGGCACGAAGCGCCTCACCCGGCAGCGACCCGCTGCTCCAGGCAGGTCTAGTCGATCTCACAACGTTCAATGCCGTCGTGTCTATCGCCTTCCCGGTCCGCGACAGCAGCGGCCAACTCAAAGGTGTGCTGGCCACCAATCTCCTTCTGGACGACCTGAGCCTGCCGCTACGCACCGTGGCCCGCGACCAACAACAGCGCGGCCATGCACTCGAGATCAGTATGATCGACGACCAGGGCCAGTTGATCGGTACATTGGAACGCGAGCGCCTGCTCCAGCCCGTCGTGCAGGACATGCCTGGCGCAGCCGAGGCGCTTGCCGGGCACAGTGCCACCCGCTTCTCACCGGGGCCGCAATCTCAGAACTGGCTCTACACGTCGGCGCCCGTACCCGACAGCGGCTGGGCCGTGGTTGTGCAGAGGCCCGCGAGCGACGCAATGTCTGTCGTGGATAACTTTACCGCATGGCTATCTGCGGCTGCGTTCCTCTTTGCGCTTGGCGGACTCCTCTTCTGGCTTGTGCTCATACGCCGCGTTATAAACCCTCTCCACGTGCTGGCGCGTTCTCACCGTTCTGTCGGTGTGTCGAAGCTTCGGCCCTCGGGCGCCGAACCGCTCGCCGCTCGACCCGACGAAATAGGTGAGGTCGCACGTTCCCTTGTCCGTCTTGAGCGCGATGTGAATACCCAGTTGGGCGAGTTACATACTCTTCTGGACACCTCGACCGCTGTGGTCAGCACGCTGGACCCCCGAACCGTGGCCGAGGCCATAATATTCGAAGTGGGTAGATTGGTGGACGTCCAGGCTGCCTCCATTCGCGTGCCAGGCGAGGATGGTTTGCTGCGAGTGCTGGCAAGCGTTGGGCGCGGCCCCGGCTACGAGGAGAGCGAAGCTGTACACCCTGATGACCCTCATTCTCCGGCTGCGCTCGCTTTGCGCAACGGCCAGGCGGTCCAGATGGTTGCGGGTGATGGAAGCGGATTCCCCCTCATATCCTACGAAGAGGGGTTCCGCGCACTGCTCGCTATCCCGATCATAAGCCCACGCGTAGGACAGGTGGTCCTGCTGGTGCACCGCGCTAGCCCCACTCCATTCATCGCGCAGGAGATTGAGCTCCTGTTGACCTTCACAAATTATGCCGCGCTGGCATGGGAGCACGCGGTTCTTTATGAACGCAGCGACGAACGTTTGCAGGAGGTCGCGCAGGAAAACGAGCGCCTGTATCGTAGTACGAAGCAAGAGAAGCAAACACTTGAAGCTATTATGTCGAGCATGAGCGATGGCCTCGTGCTGACGGGCACTGACGGCACGGTACTGTACGCAAATCCCGGCGCGATGGCCCTCTTTGGCAAAGGCCGCAACAGTGGTGACTTCAGGCACATCGAAGATGTTCACGCCACGTTACGGTCGTCGTCTCTCGACCCGGTAGCTTATGACATTTCGTTGGAGCATGCTGAGGCCGGGGCTGTGTCGAGCTGGTTATTTGAGACGCGAGCGCCGGCACAGCCCCGACCTCAGCATGCTCCTGCGGTCAACGGTGCATACCCGGGGCCCGGCGAACGGGAGGTTGGGGCCGGGGAGGGGGAGGGGGCCGGTGGTCAAACGATACAGATCAAGCTCTTCGACGTCCGAGGCGAAGCGAGGGAAATTATCGGCAAGGGCATGATATTGCGCGATGTCACTCGTGAGCAAGAGATAGAGCGCCTCAAGACCAGCCTGCTGGCCGCGGTGGGTCACGAGGTTCGCACGCCGTTGGCTGCCATAAAAGGATACGCGTCCACCCTCCTACAAACTGATGTCGCCTGGTCTGCAGGAGATCAGCGCAATTTTCTGCAAACTATCAGCGACGAGGCTGATCGCCTGGCCCGACTCGTGAGCAACCTGTTAGACCTCTCTCGGTACGAGGCCGGTTTGCTGCCTCTGTCGCCGATACCCACTCGAGTGGAGGACCTGGTAGCGGGAGCCATTTCCCACCTTCACCCGCAGCTCACAGAGTTGACCACCGACATAGAAGCGGACCTTCCTCCGGTTGGTGCGGATCCGGCACGCATGGAGGTCGTGCTTCAGAATCTCCTCGCGAACGCACGCGCTTATGGAAACGCCTCCGTGCACCTGTCTGCGCGCAGACAGGAGGGAGTAGTGCTCTTCCAGGTAAGCGATGATGGGCCGGGCATTGCGCCCCGGGAGCTACCTCACATCTTTGAACGATTCTACAGGGCGCCGCGTGGCGTGCAGCAACGCTCTGAAGGGACGGGGCTGGGTCTGGCTATCTCCAGGGCTTTTGTAGAGGCTCACGGTGGCAAGATCTGGGCAGAAGCCGCCGTCGAGGCCAGCAGCTACACTGGCTACACTGGCTACACTGGCTACACTGGCACCACGATCAGCTTCACGCTCCCGCTGCTCGAGGTATCGCTCGAGCAACAGACAATCGATATGCCTCAGACGGACTTGGAGCAGGCGACTACGTTGCGGGGGGAGCTTGCGGTCAGGGAAGCGAATAGAGCAGAGCGAGAGGAGAGACAGGAGAGAGAGGAGATCGGAGTGTGACGCAACCTGCCCGCCGCATACTTGTCGCCGAGGATGAAAGCGCGCTTCTCGATTTCGTGAGCCGCAACCTGAAGGCGCGCGGTTTCCAGGTGCTCGAGGCGCATAACGGCATTGAAGCGTTGCACCTTTGGGAGCGCGAGCGGCCCGATTTGCTGATCCTAGACGTTATGATGCCGCGCCTCGACGGCTTGGACGTATGTCGCCGCGTCCGCGAAGTAGACACAGTGCCGATCATTATACTCACGGCCCTCGACGCCGAAAGCGACAAGGTTGCGGCCCTGGATACGGGAGCAGACGATTATCTCACCAAGCCTTTTGGCGTAGATGAACTGCTTGCGAGAGTGCGCGCGGTGCTGCGGCGCAGCGCATGGGCAGCCAGCATGCCCTCGAGTTCTGTTCGGCGCTTCGGCCCTCTCGAGATAGACCTGGCCGGGCATAATGTTCTGCGAGACGGTGCCGCCGTGCACCTGACGCCTACCGAGTTTGCCCTGCTGGAGCAGCTGGTGCTGCATCCGAATAAGATGCTCACCCACCGTATGCTCCTGCAGAACGTCTGGGGCAGCGAATATCGAGACGAACTGGAATACCTGAGGGTGTATATGGGGCGGCTACGCCGGAAACTGGAACAGGACCCCACAAATCCGCGCTACCTGCAGACCGACTCGGGTACGGGTTACCGTTTCGTCCCATGACAGCGTCTAAAGCTGATAGAGGTCAGAAAGGAGTGGGCATACATTGCGCAGCGTTCGCATAGCACCCGGACTGAGGATCCAGGTCAACTGGTTGCTCTTCCTTGTGGCCGCGTTGGCGCTCCTGTCCGGCCTGCCAGGCTGCGACTCGCCCGCAACGTCCAGCAGCTATAGTGCCGATACTGGAGTAGATGTGAAGATCGTGCTCGGTGCTACTATCTCAATTACAGGCCCTACCGCCCAGGAAGGCGCTTACGCGCGCGATGGCTATGAATTCGCGGTGGACGCCGTCAATCGCGCCGGCGGCGTTCGGATCGGGGATAAGAGCTACCGGTTGGTGCTCAAGTATTACGACGACCAATCAAATGCCAGGCTTGTTCCAGACCTCTACCGCAAATTGCTGAATGAGGACCACGCCAACATCCTGCTCGGCCCTTATTCGTCGGCCCTCACTATGGAGGCAGTACCGGTGGCCGAGGAGGCACACATACCTTTGATTGATGCTCACGGTTCAGCCGAGAGCATCTTCGGAAACGGAGACCACTACACTTTTGGCATACTTAGCCCCGCCCAAAACTACCTGCGCGGCATCATCGCCCTGGTGCACGCCACAGACCCGAGCGCGCACACTGTAGCTCTAATCGGCGCTGACGAAGCATTTTCGCACGAGGTGTTGCAGGGAGCCAGCGACTACGCGCAGGAGGTCGGCATGCAGGTCGTCTACAGCGCGTTCTACCCGATCAACGCTCCCGACCTCGCCAGCCAGTTGCTCGCCGTGAAGGCTATGCACCCAGATTTGCTATTGGGTTCCGGGCACCTGCAGGACTCCCTGCTCCTCGCCCGTCAGGTGCACGACCTGGGTCTGACCCCCAAGGCCATCGGCCTCACCTCCGGCCCGTCAACTCCTGAGTTCCGTACCAACCTGCAAGGTCTGGCCGACTACATATTCGGTGCAACTCAGTGGACGAGCGCTCTCAAGTACAAAGGCGACGACCCCTGGGGCTCGCCGCGCGCTTACGCCGATGCTTTTCGAGCGAGCCACCCGACTTACGACGATGTTCCTTACCAGACCGCCGAATCGTCTGCGGCTGTGATCGTGGCACAGCGCGCCCTCGAAAAGGCCGGCGCAACCGACCCCGAGAGCGTGCGCGCGGCTCTTACGAAGATCGACTTCATGACCTTCTACGGCCGCATCAAGTTCGACGAGCGAGGCGTCAACATATATAAGCCTATGGTTGTCGAGCAGTTGCAGCCCGACGGCCACAAATACACCGTCTTCCCGCGAGACGTGGCCGAAAAGGACGCTCTCTACCCCATGCCCGCATCGCGCTAAAAAGCAATCAACTGTCCCCGCTCGGCCGGAGCGGGGACAGTTGATTGCTTTTCTCTAGTAATTGGTAGCAGTAATTGGTAGCCGCTAACTGCTATTTCGCGTTACTGGCGAATTCGTTGGTGAAGGTCTTAGCCAGATCGATTTTGGCCGCCTTGACATCGGGGTTGATCTGGTTCTCGAAATCGAGAGTAAAGGCCGGGCCGCTCTCGGGCATCAAGCCGTCAGGGCTGAACATGGCGTACTGGTTGGTGAGGGCCGTGACGTAGAGGTCCTTGTTCCCCGCGTAGTAATCGGCGGGCATCTTCTCGGCCACGTCCGCCGCGGTGTGTGCGTGGATCCACTTTAGCGTTTTCACGTAAGCGTTGACGAGGCGCTGCGTTACGTCCTTGTGGGCGTTCACGTAGTCCAGCTGCATAAAGACGCAGATGAAGGGGTAGTCGGAACCGAGCGCCGCGCGGGTGGCATCTGGCGTGCGCAGGTCGATAAGGACCTTGCCGTCACCCGATTGGAGCAGCCTGGAAATCGTCGGCTCGGTGGTCATGCCCGCGTCGATCTTGCCCTGCTTGATGGCGGCTATGAAGGTATCGCCCGCCCCCACAGGCACGAACTGGACCTGGTCGGCAGGGATACCGCTCTTGGAAAGCATATATTGCGTGATGGTTTGCGTGCCGGAGCCAAGCTCTGTGACGCCCAGGTTCTTGCCTTTGAGGTCGGTAATCGATTTGATCTGGTCCGCTTTGCTGCTAGCCACAACCTCTGCCTCGCCCGGCGAGATCAACAGCTGCACTACATCAATGAGTTGTTTGCCTTTCGCCTGTATCTCTATGGTGTGGTTGTAAGACCCCGAACCGGCCTGGACGTTCCCTGCCAGCACTTCTTCCTCAGCCGACTGTCCTGATTTCTCGTCGATAAGCTCGACGTTGAGGTTCTGCTCGTCAAAATAGCCCAGCTGCTTGGCCAGCATGTTGGGCAAGTATATCTGCTTGCTCAGGCCTCCGACCAATATCTTTATGTCGTCCTTGGGGCCCGACGGCGCTGCGGCTGCCGTAGTGGACGTAGCTGCGCCACTTGCCGGTGCCGTGGTGGGCGTGCTCGTCCCACCGCAACCGCCCAGGGCGGGGATTATTATGAGCGCTGCTGCCAGCAGTCCAAACCTCTTGTTCCTGGTTTCCATATTCTACTATCCTCCTTCTGATATTACCGTTGCTACATCGAAACGTCGGTCACCGTATTGGGCCGCCAGCGAATCAGGCGATTCTCCAGGGCCGTCACAAGGGCCTCTGCCGTCAGAGAAACGACGGCCAGAATGACCATCGCCGCAAAGACGCCGTCCGCGTTGAACGTGTTCTGGGCGGTTGAGATAAGGAGGCCAAGTCCTTTCGTCGAACCCAGAAATTCCCCGACGACGGCGCCTACCAGCGCAAAGCTGAAACTCGTATGCAGGCTTGCTATTATCCAAGACAGGGCCGAGGGGATAATAACGTGCATCGAGAGCTGCCGCGGACTGGCGCCCAGTATCCGGGCGTTGGCTATCAGGTTGCGGTCTACCTCCCGCACGCCCTGAAAAGCGTTGAAAAAGACGATAAAGAAAACAAGCACCACCGCGAGGGCGATCTTGGATTGGATACCAAGCCCGAGCCAGATGGCGAAGATCGAGCCGAGCACCACGCGAGGTATGGCGTTGCCCGCCTTAATGTAGGGGCTGAAGATATCGGCCAGCAGTTGGCTGCGCCCCAGAAGCACACCGAAGAAGATACCAAGCACCACACAGATGATGAAACCTATTACTGTCTCTTCCATCGTGACCGCGATCTGCTCCCACAGGGGGCCTTGCGCGGTGCCCTGCGTTGCCCAGATCCAGATTTGCCTTGCTATCTTCGATGGCTGCCCGAAGAAGAAGGGGTCGACCCACTCAAGTCTGGTTGACAGTTCCCAGCCGCCGACGATCACGACGAACACCGCGATCCTCAGCACATTAACGATAGTGCGGTACCGGCGAAGCTGGCCCTTGCTGGTTGAGAAGTCCGGCTCGTCCGACCGAACGGCCGCCTGACTAGCCGTTCGCACTTTGCTTGGAGCGCTCATAGCTTATCAGCACCTCACTCTTCAGGTCTTCCCAAATTTGTTGGTAGATTTCGACAAAGCGTTGGTCGAAGCGTATCTCGGTGACGTCGCGCGGCCGAGGGAGATCAACAGGGTAATTGGCCTTGACGGTGCCGGGCCCCGCTGTCAGCACGAAGACGCGGTCGGCCAGAGAGATAGCCTCTTCGAGGTCGTGCGTCACGAAGACGACCGACGCGCCGGTGGTCGACCACAGGTTGAGGAGCTCGTCTTCCATCAGCGCGCGGGTTTGCACGTCGAGGGCACTGAACGGCTCGTCCATAAGGAGGATGGTCGGCTCGTTGATCATGGTCTGGGCGATAGCTACGCGCTTGCGCATGCCTCCCGACAACTGGTGCGGGTAGCGATCCTCGAACCCGGTGAGGCCCACGCGCTGTATCCAGTCTCGGGCCATACTCTGCGCCTGCGCCTTGTGTACCCCACGAAAAAGCGGGCCTGCCGATACGTTGTCGAGCACGTTCTTCCATGGGAAGACTGCATCAGTCTGGAACACATAGCCAACGTTCGAGTTGATACCGGCTACGTGCTCACCCCTGACCAGCACTTCTCCGCGGCTTGCCCGCTCGAGGCCCGAGATCAAGGTGAGGGTGGTGGACTTACCGCAGCCAGTAGGGCCAACTACCGCGCAAAACTCGCCGGGTCGCACGGTCATATTCATATCGCGTAAGGCCGTGTAAGGCTCCCCGCCCGGGGTGGTGAACCTCTTGTAAACCCCCCTGAGCTCAATCACGCCAGCCGTTGCAGCTCCGGCCGTCACGGAGGTCGCAGCCGCAGTGCCGGATTGCCCCGGTGTCGAGGTGGAGGAATACGCAAAGGTCGCGCTTGCATGCCATGCTGTCATGCGCGCAGCATAATCGAGAAGGCGTTAACAACGAATAAAAACTGGGCGGAAAATATAAACGGTTTGTAAATATTGCGGGTATACCACACAGCATGCACAACCCGCCGGCGATAAACGTCTACTTGCCCGCGAAGCTAATGCCGGGGGATGACAGGTCATGTATAATGTTCTAATCCGCCGAGCGGTTCGGCGGGTGTGGGTAGTAACAAAGCGCACAAACGGGACTCTGAAGGAGGGAATGATTGATTTCCATTACCAAAGATATCGGAATGATTGCACTGGCTGTATTCTTGATTCTGTACGGGTTGCTCGCGGTGTTCAATATCACATTTGCACAGGAGGCAGTTGTGATGGGAATACTGGCGCTTATCGCAGGCGTTCTTATATTGCTATCACCCAAGATATCATCCAGGCGATAGAGGCAATATAGCCTCCATATTCTTCGCGGGATTACCCCACGTGGATGACCGGGTGACATTCTAATAATGTGGTAATCCCGAGACTTCCAGGCCGGGATGACTGAGCGCTGCGCGAGCTTCTCTGCCCGATAGGCGATCGAGACCCCGTGCAGCGCCTGTGTCACCTGGCCGTTTGCTTATGGGCAGTAATAGTTCGGGAGCAGAATAGCGGGGTAAGACCAATGCAGTATTTATCAGGGAGCAGGAAAAGCACCGGCAGCGCGGAGCCTTCGGTGCTCTTTACGGAGGTTACAATGCAATGGAGACAATGGAGTGGGAGATCGCTCTGCATGGGATCGGTGTCGTCTCGTCGCCGATAACCACTATCGAATTTACGGACTGGGCTGACGTAGTATCGGAGATCAGACTGGACGAGGCGCTGGTATCCGGGCTGCGCGGTCTTGAAGAGTATTCTCACATAATCGTGGTATTTCACCTGCACCAGGTGCACTTCAATCCTGCGACCGACCTGGTGCGGCATCCGCGCGACCGCACCGACTGGCCTCTGATGGGGGTATTCGCTACGCACACCCAGTTCCGCCCTAACCCTATTGGCATTACGACCGTGAAGCTGCTTGGCATTGCAGGTAATGTGTTGTCTGTAAAGGGGCTGGATGCGCTTAACGGCACACTTGTGCTCGACATAAAGCCGTACATGCCCGACCTCGAGCTGGCGGAAGTCGCGGTAGCGCCGCCGTGGATGAGATGAGATGCTCCTAAGTCCCGGCCATTGGCAGCCCGCAGGGGAGAAGGCTGGAACTTGCCCGACGATGAGTACCCCTCGGCAGGGACGGAAGCGACACCGAAGATAGGACAGTTGTGGATCCCACAGGGAATAGATCTTGCTTTTCAGGCGAGACTGTATGAAGGTGGCTAGCTGTAGACCTTTGTTAGCAACTTATTCCTGTAGAGGGGACCCGCTGTGGCGATACCGGCAGAGCCAGGCACAGATGAGGATGGGAGCCGGGCATGGCGTGCCCAGCACCTGCGGGACCACCTGGCCAATGAGCGCACTTTGCTGTCATGGATAAGGCTGGGTCTCAGCCTGACGGCACTCGGCTTTGTGATTGCCCGCTTCGGGCTCTTCCTTGAGCAACTGGTCACCGGCGGGCAGGTGACGGCAGGTACGCCGCCTCAGTGCCTGTGGGTGTGGGGCTTGTGCTGCTGGGGCCCACGCTCGCTGCTGTGGCCACCAGGCGCTTCTTCCTTACCGAGCGCGAAATTGACACTGAGCAGGCGCAGACGCGCTATGGCTTGCTGTATGCGATCCGGGGCGCAGTGGCGCTAACGGGCCTGGTGCTGGCGGCCTACCTCCTGTACGTGTGGTTCACGCTCGGGCCGGCCTAGCGGTGGGTAGGCAGAAGGGACGCAATGTGGCGTTACGTGTTTCTTTAACCGCCTGTATCGGTAGGACCCCTAGGGTTATTTTTTCTGTGGATGTTTTGCCGGCGGCGTCTTAGCAGGGGCCGGACGTACTCACGTGCACTGAATATTCACGGCAGGTCGCGGCATGTTAGGCTTTTCATGCTGTGCACACCTGTGTATACCCGAATTGCCACCTACATCCGCCATACTGCCGGGGCTTGTTCTAAATAACGGCAGGTCGGGCGTGGTTCGATGCTTGCGGGTTTACGAAGCTCCCAGTTTATACAGTATCTGCTCACGTTCTCCATCAACTCTCCATAAGTGCCTGCTAAACTGGAATCAGACAGCCGGAAAGAGAGGCTGATTCCAAACCAAGGGTAAATGAGAAAGGGGAATAGGATGAAGACCAGGATCTTTGCAGCGATAACAGGGTTGGCGGCATTACTGCTTGCCGCGATAGCGATAGTACCGGGCGTGTTTGCTCAGGCTTCCACACCTGTTGCACCTGCTGCGCCGTCGACAGCCCAGGGCAACGACAATGCGGGCAACGGACCCGGAAACGGCTACGGCATGGGGAACCACATGAACAACGGGGCGGGTATGGGCGCCGGCATGGGCACGATGATGGGCGGAGCAGGCAACTCGCTCATTGACGTCGCTGCCGACAAGCTGGGAATGACCCGCACCGACCTTGTGACAGCTCTTGGCGGCACCAAGAGCATCGCGCAGGTGGCGGGGGAGCATAACGTGGCGGCGAGCACTATAGTCGATGCCTTTATCGCCCCCAGGACCGATAGGCTGGACGCGATGGTGACCGCAGGGACGTTGACCCGCGCACAGGCTGACCAGATGCTGGCTACGATGCGGACGCAGGTCACCGAGCAGATAAACGAAGTCTGGACCGCAAAGGGCGCGGGCCCCGGCACAGGTTACGTTGACAGCGACGGAGACGGCGTATGCGATAACATGCCCGGCACCGGTAATGCGAACGGCAATGGCAGTGGCAATGGCAACCGGATGCATGGACCCGGCATGGGGCCCAACCGGTAAGAGCGTCAAACACGGAAGTGCCGGTGACGTAGGCTCGTTGGCAGATGGAGGGTGTAACGCCCACCATCTGCCCTCGGGCGTTCAGCAAGAACACTGGAAATCTCGAACAGGCATAATATGACACAGCGCATACTCGTAGTGGATGATGACAGGCAAATTGTGCGGCTCGTCGGCTCTTACCTTGAGCAGGCGGGCTTTCAGGTGCTCACCGCTTACGACGGCGAGACGGCGCTGCGAGAGGCACGCAGCAGCCGCCCGGACCTTATCGTGCTCGACCTCATGCTGCCTGACCGGGACGGCTGGGAGGTAACGCGCTCAATTAGGGCGGATGCGTCTATCGAAGGCACGCCTATCATCATGCTCACGGCGCGAGTAGACGACACCGACAAGATCGTGGGGTTGGAGGTGGGCGCCGACGACTATATCACTAAGCCGTTCAACCCACGCGAGGTGGTGGCCCGGGTGCGGGCAGTGCTGCGCCGCTCAGCAGATATCCCCGTGCGTGAGCCGACGCTCAGAATGGGGGAGATCGCCATGGACCTGGACCGCCACGAGGTCAGGGTCGGAGAGACTATGGTTGAGCTCACGCCCGCCGAGTTTGGCCTGCTCAAGACATTTATGGAGAACCCGAGGCACGCTTTCACTCGCTCGCAACTTATAGATAAGGGGCTGGGGGACAGGTATGAAGGCATGGAGCGCACAGTCGACAGCCATATCAAGAACCTGCGCAGAAAGATAGAGCCTGATCCCACCCGGCCCACTTATATCCACTCTGTGTTCGGAGTGGGATACAGGTTGGACGTTGAGGAACCTGTGCCCGGAAAGAGTAGAGCAGTATGAACGCATTAAATGCATTATGGGTACGATTGACAATCGCGTTCACGGCTGCGACGCTGGTCAGCATAGCTATGGTGGCCCTGGTGGCCAACAGCCAGGTAAGCACCGATTTTCGCCAATTCTACGTGCACAGCCAGGTCCAACAGTCGGGACTTGTGGAGCAGTTGGGACAGTATTACGGCCGGAATGGAGGCTGGAAGGGAGTGGACAGTGCCTTCGCGGGGGCCGGTGGTGGGCAGGGGGCGGGGCAAGGAATGGGCCAGGGGATGGGCCAGGGCATGATGTACGGCGCGCCGGGCTATGTTTTGCTCGATGCTAGCAGAAGCACAGTCTACAGCACCACGGGCAACGGGAACGGGGGGAACAGCACACCCCCAACCCAGGCCGAGCTTAATGATGCGCTGCCAATCATGTGGCGGGAGCAGACCGTGGGATACCTGGTAGTGCATTCGCCCGGGCGCAGCGACATGGGCATGAGCGCGCCGGCCGAACAATTCCTGGCTCAGGTCAACACATCGCTCTGGCAGGCCGCGCTGTTCGCCGTGGCACTGGCAGTGGTGCTGGGGCTTGTGATAGCGCGCGGGCTGGCGGCACCATTACAGCGCCTGGCAGCAGCGGCGAGGAGAATTTCGGGTGGTAAACTGGACTTGCGGGTGTCAACCGGTGGACCTATAGGGGGCACGCGCGAAGTGGCCGACCTTGCACTGGCGTTCAACGATATGGCGCAAGACCTGCACGAAGCCGAGCAGCTGCGCCGGAACATGGTGGCCGACATCGCTCATGAGCTGCGCACGCCGCTGACTGTGCTTCAGGGTAACCTGCAGGCGATCCTGGACGGGGTTTACCCGCTGGACAGGAGCGAGATCGCGGCTATCCACGATGAGACACTCATGTTGAGCAGGCTGGTAGGCGACCTGCACGAACTGGCACAGGCTGAAGCCGGAACGCTGGAGCTCGATATACAGCCCGTCGATATCGCGGCTCTTGTGGAGAATGTGGTGGCACTGTTCCAGGAAGCGGCAGCCCGTAAGGAAATCACTCTGGAGGCAGATATCCCGGAGCAAGGGGCCACGGCTCTTGCCGATGCGGATCGCACGCGGCAGGTGATACACAATTTATTGGCAAACGCCCTGCAGCACACACCGGCGGGCGGCAGGATCATGGTGAAGGTAGCCCGTTCGCGGCTGCAGGGCGCAGAGACGCCGCAAAGACTGGAGCACGACAAAGCCGCTGCCAGCCTCATCGAAACTGTAGAAGTATCGGTGGCGGATACAGGCGTGGGCCTATCAGCGGAGGAGTTGCCCCACGTGTTTGACCGCTTCTGGCGAGCCGACAGATCACGGTCGCGAGAGCGTGGGGGGTCGGGCCTGGGCCTCGCGATTGCTCGCTACCTGGTGGAAGGGCAGGGAGGGCGCATTGGTGTGGAGAGCGAGGTAGGCAAGGGCAGCCGCTTCCGATTCTCGCTTCCCGCTGTTAGGAGCGGTATACCCCCGGCCAGCGGTGCAAGGTTCACTGTCGTAGATGCGCAGATGGCATAGCCAGGGACGCTATGCAAGGAACGGCAGCACACGGGGCAGGCTAGCTCGACAATGCATAGAGCACAAGAACCCATGTAACCGTTTCCCTTCGATTTGCATCTAACTATTGAGCGAAGGGATGGCCGTAACAGGACAGGCCAAGAGGAATAAGGAACTGGACACTCCCTGGGAAATAGAGCTTAGCGTGTATGACGACGAGTCCCAGCTACTGGAGGGGCTGCGGAAGCGGGACCGCTTTGCCTGCACATGCCTGCTGAAGCGCTTCATGCCCCGCCTGTACCGCGTTGCACTACAGGTTACCGGCAACTCGGACGACGCCCAGGATGTCCTGCAAGAGAGCTTCATCAAAGCCTGCAATCATATAGAAGGCTTCGACGGGCGCAGCGAGTTAGGGACCTGGATATACAGGATCGTGCTGAATACCGCGCTGATGCACCTGCGCAAGCGCAGAAGCGATGTGGTGTCGTTGCCGAATTCGACAGACGACGGCAATGAAGAGCAGTCGGCGCTTGTAGAGCAGCTGCCCGCGCCGGGTAATGCTCCCTCCGACCGGTTGCTGGACGGTGAGCTACGTGAAAAGCTGGACCAGGCGATAATGCTGCTTCCCGACAGCCTGCGAGCGGCGTTCGTGCTTCGCGATATCGAGGAGCTGAGCACAAAAGAGGCTGCCGCAGCGCTCGGCATCGGCGAGGGTGCTCTGAAAGTTCGCTTGCATCGTGCTCGGTTGGCGTTGCGCGAGATGCTGGCGGCATACATCTCTGAGAATGGCGCGCCGGAGCAGACGAAAATAGGGGCGAACGAAAAATGATGGCGACAAATGCAGACAATATACAGAATGCAGGCAGCGAGGACGCCAAGGTGCCCTGCGAGCGGGCATTGGAGTTGCTTGCAAGGTTGAATAAGGCGGGCGCGGAAGCCGACGGCGCGGTAATACAGGAGATCGTCGACCATTTTGACCGCTGCGCAAGGTGCCTCAAGGAAGAAGAGATAGTGGACGAATTGGTTTCCGGATACAGGGCGTTCGGTTCGTCGACTGGCCTGGACATACCTGCGGGCCTGGAGCAGCGATTGCTTGAAGCGGTGTGTGGCAAGTACAGTGAAGTTGGCCAGGCCAGCCGGTTTGGCAGCCATATAGAAAGTGAGACTACAATGAGCACGAATACTACAGAAAACAGAGAGAACACCGGGACAGTAAAGGGAGCAGAGACACCGCACCGGTACGGCTTTGGCGTCAGCCTGGACATGCCGATAGAAGAGGCAATTGAGCATGTCACTGCGGCGCTCAAGGAGGAAGGCTTCGGGGTGCTCACGACCATAGACGTGAGGCAGACGATGAAGCAAAAGCTAGACATCGACTTCGAGCCATACTACATATTGGGCGCCTGCAATCCACGGCTGGCATACCGCGCCCTGGAGACGGTTCACGATATCGGCCTGCTGTTGCCCTGCAACGTTATAGTGCACGCACACGGCGAGCAGACGCGGGTGGAAATAGCTGACCCTATGGAGATGATGGGCATCGTGCAAAATGAAGCGCTGGCGAGCATTGCCCTGGAGGCTCGCTCAAAGCTGAAGGCGGCACTCGCCCGGTTGTCCGGCCCTGGGGGCAGGGGCGTGTGAAGCACCAACTGTGCGCCCGTTCAACAAAGAAGAAGAGTTCATAATAAAGGAGAAATATAGAAGAATGGATACGAACAACACACAGACTATGGAATCTACAGCGGCCACTGCGGCCAACGGCAAGGTAAATATGGTCACGGACGATAATTTCGTTGAAGACGTACTGGAGTCGGGCGCGCCGGTGCTGGTTGATTTCTGGGCGCCTTGGTGCGGACCGTGCAAGTTGATGGGGCCGGTGTTCGCAGACTTAGCCCCCGAGTACGAGGGGAAGGTGCGTTTCGCCAAGCTCGACGTTGACGATAACCCGCAGGTGGCCGGGGCCCTGCGAATAGAGAGCATCCCGACGTTCATGCTCATCTCGGGCAAGACGGTCTACGCTCAAGGGATGGGCGCTATGCGTCCAAACGACCTGCGCCGGTGGATCGACGAAGGTCTGAAGCACATGGCAAGCGCACAGACGAGTGAGCCGGGGCAGAGCGAGTCTTAGCGAGTTCAGGAGACCAGTGTTCTGAAACAAATGGCGGGGAGTGCAGGCCTGCACTCCCCGCCCCGTGCTCCCCGCCCCGTGCTCCCCGCCCCGCGGTCGACGTGCGCCCTGTCCGGTATTGGTTGTACACTGGGGAGAGAAGTGACCGGCTATGCGTGACGGGGAGACAGTACCATGCAGGATGAACCTGACAACCAGGATGCAACCAATGTAACGGGATCTGCGGGGGCCGAATCGCAGGCGGGGAGCGCTACTGGCCAGCGCAGTAAGTATGGCTACGAGCGGATGCAGCAGCTTACAGTTTACATCAGCGAAACCGACCACTACGCAGGGAAGCCTCTTTTCCTCAGCATCCTTGAACTGGCGAAGCAGCACGACGCGGCGGGAGCTACGGTTCTCAAGGGCCTTGCCGGCTACAGTGCTTCGAGCCACAGGATACAGACCGTAGGTTTCGCTGATCTACAACAGAAATTGCCTTTAGTGATCCTCATAGTGGATGCTGCCTGGCGTGTTGAGACTATGCTACCGCTACTGGAAGCGATGGTGAGCGTGAATGGTGGGCTGATAACCGTGCAGGATCTGGAGGCCCACCGCTATATGCACCCCAGTTTACCCGGACGAAACCGCCGATAGGGTAGACGGTACGCTGGCGATTCTCAGCGATGCGCCCCGACATTGTATCCCCCGAGCGTGTCTGTCGCCAGGCAGGCTTTTGCGCTTGACATTCACGAACATTCGTACTATTGTTAGCACATGGGAGCAAGCATAAACGCTCAGGTGAAACCGCGGCAAGCGGTCAGGGTGAGCGCACTGGCAAGCGGGAGTTCGGGCAACGCATACCTGGTGGAAGCCGCAGGGATCAAGTTGCTTTTCGACGCAGGGCTGAACGCCTACAGACTTGAAGGGTACATCAGGAGCCTGGGCGTATCGATTGCCGAGCTATCGGCGATCTTCATCACCCATGAGCACATAGACCATATTCGCGGGGCCGGTATGCTGGCCCGGCGCTACGGGTTGCCTGTGGTCGCTACGCCGGGCACGTTTGCTGCAGGGGCGTTCCAGATGGGCAGGCTGGCTGAGAAGGTTGAACTGCCGGGCGGCAGCGAGATTAATGTCGGGAAGGTGACGGTGCGCAGCTTTGCGATCTCGCACGATGCAGCCGAGCCGTGCGGCTTCTGGATCGAAGCAGGGGGCTGGAACATCGTCCTCTGCACAGACCTCGGCTGCGAAACAGAGTCTATTCGCGAGCCTCTACGGGCCGCCGACCTGCTGGTGTTGGAGGCCAACCACGACCTGGAGCGGCTGTGGCGGGGCCGTTACCCTCCTGCTCTTAAGAAGCGAGTGGCAGGCCCCCATGGACACCTGTCGAACGCGGACGCCTCCAGGCTGGTGTTTGATCTTGCGGCTGACGGCGTAAGCCGCCGCCGCCGCCGCACCGTGTGGCTCGCCCATCTATCGGCCGCCAACAACACGCCCGGCATAGCCCTCGATGCGGTGAATGAGCCGCTGAAGAGGGAAGGGTGCACAGACTTCGAGGTCGCGGTGCTGGCGAGGGATAGGCCCAGCCATGTCTGGCAGGATTGGTGCTATCCCGGCGAGGAAGATGGGGTGGAAGAGGTTGAGAGTAGCGCGTGAACATCGTCCTGGACCGGATACGCTACATCAACAAGCACACCCTCAACCGCCTGATGCTGAGGATCGCAGGCAGAAACCGGCTACCTTTCGCCGTTATTTATCACACCGGCCGCCGCAGTGAAAAGCCCTACCGAACCCCGATTCTGGTGGAACCTCTTGGCCGCGCATTCGTGGTCGCGCTCACGTATGGGCCGGAGACTGACTGGTATCGCAACGCGCTGGCAGCAGGGAAGTATAGCATCCTGTGGCACCGTAAGAAGTACCACATGCAGCAAGTGGAGCTTGTGGGCGCGGAGACAGCCCTGCCCGCCTTCCCATTGCTTGCACGGCTAGCCCTGCGGGCATTGGGGATTCGGCATTTCGCGAGATTGCGGTAAATACCTGGGCAGGGTACTTATGCACGAAATCTCACCTTGCTAGCTATACCGCATTGCGGCATAATGAGATTGAATGAAGATCATCTATTCTACAATAGGGCGAGAAGATGACTAAACTCGGTGAAGAACTGATTGGGGCGATGGAAAAGATGGTCGCGCATAGTAAGGGTGAGAAGAAGCTGCATCAGCGTGTAGTGAAGAGCGCGCCCGCAGTAGTCGATGTGGCAGCTATTCGTAAGCACATCGGCCTTTCTCAGCGTGAATTCGCCGAGCGTTATGGCTTTCGAGTGCGAGCCATTCAGGAGTGGGAACAGCACCGACGCCAACCTGAACGCGCTGCACGCATCCTGCTCAAGATCATTGAAAAAAGGCCGGAAGCCGTCGAGGAAGTGCTGGAGTTAGCATAAGGTATTTGGCTGCCCCTACTATGTACGCTTAGTAGCACAGACCTCACACCCCAGTCAGGAGTACACTATGCCATCAAAGGCAATAGCCCTACAGCGGCTGTACCAGCAGCGGCTATCGCATGCGCCGCTCGCGACCCCGGAGGAGGTAGTAGAGTGGCTGGGAGCAGTCCAGTCGCAGGACTATCCGGGCGCGAAGTGGTCGCTCGCTCTGCGCATGCAGAATCCCCAGGACGACGCCATTGAGCGCGCCTATGCGGAGGGCACGATCCTGCGCACTCATGTCCTGCGGCCTACATGGCATTTCGTCCCGGCGGCGGATATACGCTGGATGCTGGAGCTTACGGCGCCGCGTATTATTGCCCAAGACGCGCACAGAAGCCGCCAACTCGAGCTGGACGCCGCTCAATATGCGCGTAGCAACGAGGTCATCGCGAGAGCTTTGCAGGGCGGTCGCTATCTCACCCGCCTCGAACTGGGCGCGGCGCTGGCCGAAGCCGGCATCCCCGCCGCCGATGGGTCGAGGCTGGGCCATATCGTGATGCACGCCGAACTGGAAGCTGTCATATGCAGTGGGCCGAGGCGCGGCAAGCAGATGACTTATGCTTTGCTGGACGAGCGCGCTCCGCACGCACGCATCCTGCCGCGAGAGGAAGCGCTGGCCGAACTAACCCGCCGTTACTTCACAGGGCATGGCCCGGCGACTGCCCGCGATTTCGTCTGGTGGTCGGGCCTGACTATGGCCGACGCGAGAGCAGGGCTGGCTATGTGTGATGCTCACCTGGAGCGCGAGGAGATAGACGGTAGCGCTTACTGGTTCTCAGCCGCAACTCAGCCTGTAGCCAAACCATACGACCAGGCCATACTCCTACCCACCTTTGACGAATATCTCGTAGGGTACGCGGGGTTCGGCGCGTCGAGGACGGAAGGTTGGAACATCAGCGAGGTCGGGGCATTCGCTGCAATGATTGTGCTTGGGGGCCGGATCGTGGGTAGCTGGAGGCGCACCTTCAAGGGACGCGCGATTGTGATGGAGCTAACGCTATTTGCGCCGCTGACCGGTGCTGAAAACGAAGCCGTCACAGCCGCCGAGCGCTACGGCGAGTTTGTTGGCATGTCGGTGGTGTACGAATCGTGACACTGCGCACGCCCTAAAGGGCGGCGGCTTCTCCGGCTAGCGGAGCTACTTGCGCCGTGTCCTGGCGAACTACCCGGGTTACCCCGGGATACTTTTGTGGGTATACGAATTGGATACTCCTGGCAATATCACAACCCGTTTGGAGAGAACCATACTTGCCAATCGCAAGTATGTTAGTCGCACCTATTACATCGCGTGGGGCTGTTATCCCACACTCTCGACAGATGTGTGTTCTTTTGGACTTACGCCTACTACCACAGTTGGGGCAGGTCTGCGAACTATACGCTTCGTCCACCACGATTGCTCCGCTAGTTTTGTAGTCAAGCATCTTGATAATACGCGCATTACTGGCAGAGGATACTTGCTGGGCTTGTATCCTACCCATCTTCTGAGCAGCATCGTTGAAAGGCTCACCAACGTAGCACTTAGCATCACGAAAAGCAGACGCCACATGACGTGTAGCCTTATGCAGTATGTCCGTCATACGATGTGCGGCTTTAGCCAAAAGGCGATACTTGCGTCGTTGCGTGCGCTTATACCGTCTGCTACCTTTGGTGAGGCCCGATTGACGTGTCTGCATGGTGGCCAACCGTTTGTTGCGCCACTGAACAGTAGCCTTCGCCTCTCTGCCGGACACCAACATAGCACGTTTACCATCGGTCGCGGCAACCAGTGTATTCACACCCAGGTCAACACCAATGATCACGCCCTGTGGCTTCACCCCCTCAGGAACTTCGTACACAAGCATAACCCTATCAAAGTCAAGTCTGACTTCCATAAGGCGACCAACAAGCGTGACACCATCCGGTATGCGAATAGAAAAAGTACCGGATGTGCCGTTGGGGAGTCTGAGGCGGTCATCGCGTATCGCCGCCGACTGGTTGGTGTAAATGACACCCTTATATCTAGGCTTATGCAGAGGATAACGGGCCTCGGGGTGCCCACGTTTGCGGAGTTGGCGGGTACTTTCTGTGGCCTCCACAAAGTCGGCTATTATCTGCTGTACCGATTGCGAGTGCAAACCAGGATACCGCCCCTTAGCCCACTTTTGCCAGCGTTCTTTCGTGGGCCACCTAAGTTGCAAGTGACGGATGCGATAGTGCCTTTCTACAAGGTCGCTCCACAACCTGCCAGCCTCAATACGGCAGGCGGTGAAAGTAGCCCGCTCTGTGTGAGAACGTGGCTTCCAAGCTATTTCTATCGTGCGATAACTCATCCCTATATTTATTATATCACATATATCACAAAGAAGAGACTATATCCAATCTTTTATCCGCCTCACCCGCCTCACCCGCCTCACCCGCCTCACCACAGCCAATGCGGAGTAGCTATTCAGCAATGCGTGGCTTTAGCGATTTTCTGTAAGTCACAGATCGTAAGTCACAGATCGTAAGCCCGAAGACAGCCGTGATGAACTCCTAGCCGTGACTTACGATCAGCGACTTACGATCTACGACTCACTGCGATCGGCGCGAGCTTGCTTGCGATCAGGATGGGGTGCGACTTTAGCTGCACGCTATCGACGGGGGTCAGGTTGGAGGGGGGCTGTACTCCTATGCCTCGGCCCTTGCCGCTTACCTGGATGGTGCCTGTGATGGTGTAGGGGCCGTAGCCGTGGGTGGCCAGTAGCTCGCCATGCTCTTTGTACGCATCAGAGAAGACGACCACTTCGATAAGGCCCTCACGATCTTGCAGGGTTATGAAGAGCATCCAGTTGCCGTCCTTGCCCATGTGCCTGCGTCCGGCAGCTATTACACCGGCCACCTTCACTTCGCGGCCCGCATAGGTATCTGAGTGGGCGTAAAGGCTGCTTGAGGAGACAGCATCACCCACCTCCACTAACTCCATCTCGTTGCGGCTCACCACAAAGCCGAGGGCTTCCTGCTCCTGCCTTAGCTTTTCGGAAGGCGTGTACTCTTCGAGCGGAGGTACTTCTATGCGGTGAGCGCCCGGCCTGCCCAACACCTTGGTCTGCTGCCACCCACCCGGACCCGCATCTCCCTCTATTAGCTCGCCCATCATAACCTGCAGGCTCTTCCCTCCCGTGCCGGTCGCCGACTTCCAGTGTGCGTACTCGTTACGGGCGCGCCTGCCGAGCCCACCCGCCGACGCCGACAATAATGAAGGCAGCAGCCACAGCATCTGGCGGCGATTGAGAGCACCGGCATGCTCGCACACTACGGCTTGCACTGTAGCCACTTCACCCAGCTTGCCCAGCACAGGCACTATGGAGGGCATAGAGCGTGCCCCGTCCGCGTCAACTAGGTTGTCACAGGCGCCTACCTTCACCAGCGAGGTTATCTCCTGGCGGCTCATCTCTACGCGTGACATGAGGTCGGGCAGCGAGTGGAACGGACCGCCTGCACGGCGCGCCTGCGCTATTGCGTCGATGGTCTTTCCGGCAAGCCCCTTCACGAACTGCAGGCCGAAGCGAATAGTCCTGCTGCTGCCGGCGCCCCTGGGATTTGGCGGCACTTCGCACCAGGCTCCGCTCTCGTTCACGTCGGGCACGAGGAGCTTTATGCCCAACCGGCGGGCGTCTTCCACGTAGACGGCAGGGCCGTAGTACCCGCCGCCGTTATTGATCTGCGCCGCCAGGTACTCAGCAGGGTAATGCGCCTTCATGTAGGCGCTGCGATAGGCGATGAGGGCATAGGAGTGGGCGTGGGCCGCGCAGAAGCCGAAGCCACTGTACCCCGCAACGATGTCCCACACCCTCTCCGCCTGCAATTGGTCTATGCCGCGCTCTATTGCGCCCGCCACGAATTCGTTGCCCAGCTTTGTGCGCTCATCGGCCGAGCGGGTCTTGCCGAGGGCTTTGCGCAACTGCTCGGCCTCGCCCAGGCTCAGCCCGCCCAGCCTGTGCACCAGCTTCAGAAATTGCTCCTGAAAGAGGATCACGCCTTTGGTGTCCTTCAGGATCGGCTCCATAGAGGGGTGGGCGTAAGTGACCTCCTCCTCTCCCAGGTGCCGCCGCATGAAAGCCTCGAGGAAGCCGCCTTCGAGAGGGCCGGGCCTGAACAGGGAGATTGCTATGGCCACCTGGTCGAGGTTGCGCGGCCTGAGCCATTTTAGAAGGCCGCGCATGCCGGGGCTTTCCAACTGGAAGCAGCCGAGGGTGTGCCCTTCGGCCATCATGCGATAGGTGCGCTCGTCGTCAACCGGGATGGTTTGCAGGCGCTTCTCAAGCTCGCTGCCGCCGGTACTTTTGCCTTCACTCGCATTAGCGCCTAATCTCGATGCTTGCACGGTATCCACCAGCGTCGTGAGTGCCCTGCTGCCGAGTATGTCCATTTTCACGAGGCCCAGGTCTTCTATAGCGTCTTTGTCGTACTGGGTGATAGCCATCCCTGGGTCGCGGGCCGCGCGCTGCAAAGGCACGAGCCCTGATAATGGAGTAGGGGTTATCACCACGCCCGCACAGTGCATGCCCGCATGGCGCGGCAGTCCCTCGATGGCCTGAGCCAGCCTATATGCGGTGCGCTCGGCCTCGTCGCGGAAACGGGGCGACTTGCCGTTGTATGTGCCTTCTTCATATACCACCCCCTCTCCTTCTCCATCCTCTACGCCTTCTAACTCACTATCATCTCGCGGCTCAGCCGACCCTGAATGCATCTCGAAGACATGGGGCAGGCGGTTGCCTATATAGCTGATGCGGCCGGCGCTCACCCCCATCACCTTTGCCATCTCACGCCACGCCGAGCGCAGGCGGAACGTTATGTGCGTGCCCACTGTCGCCACCCGCTCATGGCCGTGCCGCTCATATATGTAGTGCAGCACCTCGTCGCGCCGCCGCCAGCAGAGGTCGAGATCTATATCGGGCAGGTCGGTGCCTGTGCTGCCGCCCGGTGATCCCACAGCAGTTCGTGAGGGGTTGAGAAAGCGCTCGAAAAGGAGGTCTTTTTCGAGGGGGTCTACCTGCGTAATGCCCAGCACGTAGGCCACGAGGCTGTTCGCGGCAGAGCCACGCGCCATGATCGGGATGTCGCGCGAATGAGCGAAGTGGACTATGTCGTAGACGACCAGGAAGTAGGGCGAGAAGCCGAGCGTCTCGATAACCTCCAATTCATACTTCATGCGTGCTATAACGGCCTCGGTGAGCGGGCGGTAGCGGCGGGTGGCCCCCGCGAAGCAAAGCTTCCAGAGCCTGGAAAAGGGGGTTTCGCCTCCGCTCAGGTCTACTGTAGGGAAGAGAGGCTTATACAGGGGCAGCTCAAGGGTGCACTGCTCCGCTATGAAGCTGGTGTTGGCGAGAGCCTGCGGGTAATCGGCAAAGAGGAGCGCCATCTCCTCGGCAGACTTGAAATAGCGCTCTGTGCCTACTTCTTCGCGCAAAGCCGCATCCAGCAAAGCTCCGGGAGCGCACGCCTCGCTTCCGGCCTGTTCAGCAATGGTATAACTCCCGCGCCTGATGCCCTTACGAGCAGCAGCGAGGGCGCGTGCTGTGGGCGCATCGTCTGCTGCCAGATAGAGCACATCGTTCGCGGCCACGATAGGCACGCCCATATCGTTCGCCAGCCCGGCCAGCAAGGGCAGGACATTAGCATCCTTTTCATCAAGCCGTTGCAATTCGACAAAGACGTTGCCTTCGCCGAAGGCTGCGATAAGGGTGCCTATAGCTTTGGCCGCCTGATCCATTTTGCCCTGCATAACCAGCGAATAGAGCAGCCCCTGCCGCCCACCTGCCAGCACGATAAGGCCCCGGGCGTGGCGGCCTGACAGCAGCAAGTCACGCGGCAATCGGGGGTCTTTAGGCAAAGGAGGTGGCTGCAGGGAGAGGGAAGGAGGCTTTACTTTCTCAGGCTTGCCCGTAAAGCCGAACACGGGCACACCCCACAGGCCAGGCTCCCAGAAGGGGGCGTCTTCGTCATCATCGTAGCCCGGCGGCTCCAGGAGTTGAGGGTCGGCGTTGAGGCGTAGCACGGTCGCCAACTGGCAGAGGTTACGATAGCCGTCCAGGTTGCGGGCCAGCAGCACCAGCCTGTCATCGTTATCGAGGTCCACCTCCATGCCGATTATAGGCTTGATGCCTGCTTTCCGCGCCTGGGTATAGAAGGAGACCGCGCCGTAGAGGGTGTTGCGGTCGGTAAGCGCAAGCGCGCCCATGCCCTGCTTTCTGGCAGCGCCGATAAGGCTCTTTGGTGTAGCAGTGCCCTCCAGAAGAGAATAACCCGAATGGCAATGCAGATGTACAAAGCTCACAAGTTCTCGCCCCTACAACAACCCCGTCGTGACCCTTTCGCCTATGCTCTACCAGATACATACACTAGAACATATGTTCTAGTCAAGTGAACCGTCCTTAAATGTACCCAAATGGGCTAAGCTAAGGATTATAAGGGGTCTTGCCGCACCTGGATAGCAGGGGTTGATCCTGGCGAGATTCTTACCTGGAACGAAAAATCTATAGACTATCAGCCACTGTTGATGTACACTGTAGGCATTATGGCCAAGGAATAGGTTCTTGCGTGTCAGACGCATAGGAAGAGGGTATGGACAGTATGCAGGAGCCCTTTTATTCCTGCTTTTCTCAAATATAAGGAGGAACTTCACAATGTTAGGTAATTTCACAAAAGGGCGCGCTTCAATTCTGGTGTTGCTCATGCTGTTCGGCATGCTGCTGGCGGGCTGCGGTGCCGATGCGACACCCACAACCGCCCCGGCAGCCACCGCTACAAAGGCAGCGGCCACAGCAACCACGGCTGCCCCGGCTGCCACAGCGACCAAAGCAGCTCCCGCTGCGACCGCGACCACAGCCATGGCAGTAACCCCCACCGAGGCGATGGCAGGGGAGACCCCGACCACAGGCGCTTCGAACGTAGAGCCGACTCCGGTATCCGCCTGGAAGCCGGGCGCTCACGCGGGCACCATAACAGCTCCATCGAAGCTGGTCGGCGCGGGCACGTTGACTATAGGCAGCGATGTCAGCTATCCACCACAGGAGTATATGGACGCGTCCAGTAATCCCGTCGGCTTCGATATCGACGTTGCAACCGAGATAGCCAGCCGACTGGGTCTGCAGCCCAAGGTGGTCAACTTCAACTTCAACGACATCATCCCCGCCCTCAATGCCGGGCAGTTCGATATAATCATCTCAGCGATGAACATCACCCCTGAGCGGAGCAACGCCGTTGACTTCGTGCAATACTACGCAGCAGGTCAGTCCGTGCTGGTACCGAAAGGCAACCCCAAGAATATCAAGACGCTGGACGACCTCTCAGGCCTGACCGTAGCCGTGCAACAGGGCACAACAGAGCAGGATTCGCTCACTGCTGAGAACACCAAGCTGAGCGCAGCAGGCAAGACAATGATAAACGTGCTTGTGTATGGCACCGACACTGATGCTGTTGACCAGTTGCGCGTTGGCCGAGCCGATGCCGCCATGGACGACGACCCGGTGGCCGCCTACTATGTCGCCCTGAACCCTAACTTCGAGGTTGCTCTCGCAGCCTACAACCCTCAGGACGAAGGGATAGCTGTATCCAAGACCAATGCTGACATGAAGACCGCCATCACCTCAGCTATAACTGCCATGAAGAGCGACGGCACCATAGACGCCATCAAGGCCAAGTGGCAACTGAAGTAGGATAGAGACGACGGACGATGGACGATGGACGACGGACGGCGGGAATTGATCGGTAGTCGTCCGTCGTCTGTCGTCAAAGCAATACTATGTCAACACGCAATAACACCGACCAACTGCGCACCTGGGCCTTGATCGTAATAGTGGTGGTTGTGGGCGCCGTAGTGGCCTACTATGCCTGGCAGTTCGGCTCAAAGCTCGACTGGACGTTTATCTTCCAGCACTTCTTTGACGGCGCGCTGGTGCAGGGCGCGCAAATGACCCTCTTCCTGTCGGTGACCGCGCAGATCGCGGGGATACTACTGGGGCTACTGGCTGCGCTCATGAAGCTCAGCAATAGCCCCATCCCCCTGGTCAACATAGTGCTGAGGACCATCTCCAACTTTTATATCTGGCTCTTCCGAGGCACTCCTCTACTCGTCCAACTCATCATTTTCGCCACGGGCCTGTACGAGGTGGGGATCCACCTCGACCTGATCACTGCTGCTCTGTTGGCCTTGAGCCTGAACGAAGGCGCTTACATGGCCGAGATCGTGCGCGCAGGCATCCAGAGCGTGGACCCCGGCCAGATGGAAGCGGCCAAGTCGCTCGGCATGACCTACGGGCTGGGCATGAGACGCATAGTCTTGCCCCAGGCGCTGCGCGTAATCCTGCCCCCCACGGGCAACGAGTTCAACAACATGCTCAAGAGCTCCTCGCTGGCCTCCGTGATCAGCGTGGGCGAGCTATTGCAGCACGCGGGCGACCTCAACCATCTCTACTTCAAAACTATGGAGACCTTCACCATTGCCTCGTGCTACTACCTGGCCATGACTACAGTCTGGACCTGGGTGCAGAGCAAGATAGAGACTCGGCTTGGCACACGTGAAATAAAGGGTGAACAGCGCAGCTTCATGAACCGCCTGCGCGGGAACTTAATCAGCACGCGAAGCAGCATGGGCCACTAGTAAGCCGGGATATAGCAGGTACATCCCCCGGAGCATGAACACTTACACAGAATGGAGCATAACATCTCTATGGAACAGCCCCTACCAGGTGCCATCGTCCAGGCGATAGACGTGCATAAGCGCTTCGGCCAGACAGAAGTGCTCAAGGGCATCGACCTGCTGGTGCAGCCTAAAGAAACCGTGGTGATAATCGGGCCCAGCGGCTCGGGCAAGACCACCTTCCTGCGCTGCATCAACCATCTCGAAAAGATAGATCGCGGCGCCATCTACGTGGGAGGGCAGCTAATAGGCTACAGGAAGCAGGGCGAGCAGATGGTGGAGGACAGCGAGCGCAACATCGCGGCCCAGCGCGCCAGGATTGGCATGGTCTTCCAGCGCTTCAATCTCTTTCCCCATATGACGGCACTTGAGAACGTGATTGAAGCGCCTGTGCATGTTAAGAAGGAGTCGAAAGAGCAGTCGACCAAGAAAGCGCTGGATCTCCTCGCGAAGGTCGGTCTGAGTGATAAGGCCAACAACTACCCGATCCAGCTATCGGGCGGCCAACAGCAGCGGGTGGCAATTGCTCGCGCCCTCGCGATGGACCCCATGCTCATGCTATTTGACGAGGCCACCTCAGCGCTGGACCCCGAACTGGTGGGCGAGGTGCTCAAAGTGATGGAGCAACTGGCGGTGGAGGGGATGAGCATGGTTGTGGTAACGCACGAGATGGGCTTTGCCCGCGAGGTGGCAGACCGTGTGATCTTCATGGACAACGGACAGGTTGTAGAGTCGGGCCACCCGACCCAGGTATTTGACACGCCGCAGCACGAGCGCACAAAGTCATTCCTCAGCAAGATATTGTAGGCGGGCTATATGCGTCCGGACGCCCATCTTGACAACATGGGTCTACCCGTATATAATTCTGTCTAGACAGTCTAGATAGAGGCTCGGATAGCGGAGGTATATATCTATGGCGCACAACTGGCAGCTTCAGGACGCTAAAAACAGATTCAGCAAAGTCGTTGAGGACGCTCTGAAAGAGGGACCGCAAGTGATTACCAGGCACGGCGTTGAGACCGTTGTTGTGCTATCGCTTGCGGATTACAGGAAGATCCTGCTTCGTCGTAAAGGGCTGGTTGAGTTCTTCCAGGAGTCACCTCTGGCTGGCGTCGAACTCGACCTGACACGCGATGCAGGTCCGGCACGCAATACAGACATTGCTCTATGAAGTACCTTCTCGACACCAACGTGATATCGGAGCTTGTTGCCAGGCAACCAAACCGGCAGGTCGTCCAATGGATACATCATATTGACAGTCTGGAGCCGGAAAACCTCTATCTCAGCGTTATCACTATCGGTGAGTTGCGCAAGGGCATTGAGAAACTGCCGGACTCGCCACGCAAAGATACACTACTGGCCTGGCTCATGGGCGATCTGCTAATTCGCTTTGACGGCAGGGTGCTGTCTATCGACGTAGAAGTGATGTTGGCCTGGGGCGAATTAGCTGGACGGTTGGAACGCAAAGGGCGACAGCTCCCGGCAATTGACTCGCTGATTGCTGCACTCGCAATACGCCGGGAATGTACTCTTGTTACTCGCAATGAAAGCGACTTCATAGGCGCAGGGGTGACGATAATAAACCCCTGGCAGGCATCGTAAGCCATACTTTATAAGTCGCATTATGGCCCTATCCTACAAGTAGGGCCTTTTTTGTCGCGACAAAAAGACGCCTGTCATCGTCGGGTGTCCGGCGTATGATGCACCGCCTTACCCCTTGACATTATTCCACCATCTTGTTACAATCTGATTAGTCAGAACTGAATAGTTAGGAAGTGACCTATGGATACAACAACATTGCTGCTGCTGGGGTTGTTGCACCGGGCCAGGATGCACGGCTACCAGCTTATGGAGTTCATAGAACGCAACCTGTCCACCTGCACAGACCTCAAGAAGCCTACCGCATACCTGGGGCTTGAACGACTGTCCAAGAACGGGTGGGTCGTTGAGCAGGAGGAACGCGAAGGCAAGCGGCCCCCGCGCAAGGTGTACACTATTACACCCGAGGGCGAGGCCGAGTTCCAACGGCTGCTGATTATCAACCTCGGCAGTTACGCCATCTCCAAGTTTCCGCAGGACATGGGCCTGGCTTTCGCCGATGCTCTACCCTCAGACGAGGTGGTGCAACTGCTGGAGCAGCGCAGGAGAGTAATTAAAGCTGAACTGGATGCGGCACGCAAGGCACCCGTACATGCAGGCACGCTCCAACTCCTTGTCGAGCACAGCGTAGTACACCTGGCAAGCGAGCTTGAATGGCTGGACAAAGTGATCGGCACCTTCGCCGAGCGAACCCCTGACGGCAAAGAATAAGAAGAAACGCGGCGCTTGATGCTGTCGCGGCAGGCAATCAATTAATCGTGAAAGGGAATAACGTGGAAACCAAATCGAAGGTGGCCGGCGAGCGAAACTCATCGAACAAAGTGCTGTTGGTGCTCTTTGTGGGCGTACTAATGGGGGCGCTGGACATCGCTATCGCGGGGCCTGCCCTGCCGGCCATGCAGGCCTCTTACGGGGTGACTGACCGGGTCATACCCTGGGTCTTTACAATCTATGTGCTATTCAACCTGGTGGGCACGCCTCTCATGGCGAAGCTGTCGGACCTGTTCGGGCGACGCTCGATCTATGTCACGGCCGTGAGCTTGTTCGCCTTCGGATCGCTCCTGGTCGTGGTAGCGCCCAATTTTGGAGTAGTGCTGGTGGGGCGCGCCATCCAGGGCTTCGGCGCGGGCGGCATCTTCCCCGTGGCGAGCGCGGTTATAGGCGACACCTTCCCACCTGAGAAGCGGGGCAGCGCACTGGGCCTCATCGGGGCTGTGTTCGGGCTGGCGTTCGTGATCGGCCCCATTATAGGCGGCGTGCTGCTGGCCTTTAGCTGGCACTGGCTCTTCCTGATCAATCTGCCGATCGCCCTCGCCCTGATTATCGCGAGCATGCGCCTGCTTCCCTCCACTCACCCCGCCACACGCAAGCCTTTCGACCTGGCGGGCATGGCAGTGCTGGCTGCCCTCCTGGCGACGGGAACCTACGGCCTGAACCTGATAGATACGGCAGACCTGCTTACCAGCTTAACATCGGGAAACGTGCTCCCTTACCTGCTTGCCGTGCCCGTGCTACTGGTGCTCTTCGTCTTTATTGAGCGGCGGGCGCAGGACCCTATCATAAGGATGTCGCTGTTCGCGTCGAAGCAGGTGACGCTGGCGCTGATATTTGCGGCGGGCGCGGGCCTGGGCGAAGCGGCCATAGTGTTCGTGCCCAAGCTGCTCACGAATGCTTTCAAGGTCTCCGAATCGACAGCCAGCTTCATGCTGCTGCCGCTGGTGCTCGGCATGGTGGTCGGCTCTCCGCTGGCCGGGCGCACGCTGGACAAAGCAGGGTCGCGCATAGTGCTGCTGGTGGGGAACGTGCTGCTGGTAGGGGGCATGTTTACCTGGGGCATAGTGGCAGACAATATCGCCTTCTTCTACGCAGGCTCGATCTTGGTGGGCCTTGCACTGGGCATCCTGCTGGGCGCGCCGTTGCGATATATCATGCTGGGCGAAGCGTCCGCCACCGAGCGCGCTTCGGCACAGGGGGCGCTGACCCTCTTCAGCAGCTCGGGCCAGCTTGTAGGGGCAGCCCTGATGGGGGCGATAATAGCATCTCGCGGCAGCGGCGTTACAGGCTACGAAGGAGCCTTTATGCTGGTGGGACTGCTGGCAGTGGCTTTCGCCTTGCTGACCTTCATGCTCAAGAAGCGTTCGGCGGAGCTGGCAACGCAGCGAGCCACCACTCAGATCGGGAGCCAGAGCCTGGCCTGAGGACCAGTACCGGGCTAGCGATCACTCCTTGGCCGGCGTAATAAGACCCTAGCACAGGTTTATCATTGGGCCCGACCTCGCAGTCAGGCCCTTTTCTGTTTCAGGGGCAAGTCCCGCGCCTAAAATGGGCCGAGGGCACGAAAAGTGCTGTTACGTATGATGGCAGGTACGTTAGCATGCCAACTACAGGAGGTTTCAACTATGATCAACAATATCAAGAGCGAAGTCGAGAAACGCACAGGTCTTCCGGCCAACGTGGTAGACAAGGTGATAAACTCGCTGGGCGAGATCGTCAGTGAGAAGTACCCACAGTATGCAGGCATAATCGGCCCTATACTTGGGGTACCCACAACGGGAGCAACAGGAGCAACGGGCGCAAGCGCCACGACAGGCGGCTCCGGCATGCCTGACCTGGGTAACCTGGGCGGGCTGCTCGGCGGCCTGGGACAGAACCAGACCGACCAGGGAAGTGGCTCGCAGCAAAGCAATACAACAAACAAGGGATAATAGCCCTTACATCTCAGCCACATCGGAAAGAATAAACTACCCCACACCTAACGGTATGGGGTAGTTTTAGTAGACCCGACATTTTGACTACAGGGATATGTAGCATAACTCGCAGGAGGCTATTTGAAGTCGGCGATGTTGGCGTCCAGCGACACCGTCTCCCCCTCAGGCAACTGTTTGCCAGCCAGTACCAGCGTCTTGCCGGTGCTGTACTGGTGTAGCTGTATGTCGTATGACACGCCTCCGCGCACAGGCAGATCGAGCGGATTGGACCGGTATGCGTTGGCGAATGCGTTGTCGGTCGTACCGGCCGGGTATGCGGTCGTGTATAGATCTTCGGGGTCCAGGACTTGCCCCGTGGCATCATGCACCGTGACCAGGAAGTGGCCCAACCCCAGATCTATAGTCTTGTCCACGCTCTGGCCATACTTCACTGTGATAGGGTCGCCTACGGGCCCGCTTTGCCGCAACTGTGTGCCGGCGTAATCGGCTACCACCACATATTCTCCTTCCGGCAGCTGCAGATGGAGGGTGTTCGTGTACGACAAGCCCACGTAGTTGGTCAGCGAGTCCTTCGGGTAGACTGTGAACTGCATCTTGCTCAGGGTCGCGGTTGACGTGATGGCGAGCTTGCCCGGAGATTCCTCCACTTTGAGTGCAACAGGGGTGAGACGCATATTATAGTCGCGGGTGAGGGTCTGTCCCTGATCCACCTGTACATTGTTCAGCCACATAGTGACCGAGCCCCCCGCCACGTTACCGGACTCGAATCCCCTGGCAACGGTGCCGTAGGATATCTTGAGATCGTAGCTTCCAGCAGGCACGCGCAGCTGAGCCGGGTTATTGTAGTCGTAGGCGACCTTATCGGTATGATCGCCAACTCTATAAGCGTCCACTTCCAGCCGTCCTGTGCCGCTCTCGGCAAGCTGGCCATCCTGTTCGTAGACGCTGAGGCTGATCAGGCCACTTCCCAGGTCTATGTCCTGTGCTGTTGCCTGCCCAGCGCGCACCAGCACGCCGTAGGCCCGCTTGGTTACTCCCTGGAACTCGACTTGCAGGTCGTACTTGCCGGGTGGGAGGATAAAGCTCGATACGGGGTCGTAAGCTGTCTGCACTACAGTGTTTGTGGTGTCACCGCTGCGCGATACGCGCACATAGGGATTGCCTGTAGCGGGCTGGCCGGGGGAGGTGAACACGCTCACGTCCAACTGTCCCAGTTGCAGGTTCACGGTCTGTGTGGTGGTTTGGCTGCCCTGGACCCCCACGCCACGGAGCAGAGTGCGGGTGCCGCCGTACGCGACCTGTACATCGTAGCGCCCCTCGGGCAGCTTGAACGTAGGCTGATAGTCATAGTAACCGGCGGTGGCTGCGGGCTGTGCCATGTTTCCCTGCGCATACACTACGGTTTGCAGTGAGTAGAGCTGGGTAGTGAGAGGCTTGCCCGCCCACTGGTCTATCTCGAGGGAGAGCGTGCCTATGCTGGTGGGGTCCAGCACGCGCGCACCGGTGCGCCTGGTGAGCGTGTCGCCGCTTTGCACTTTGGCTGACAGAGTTACCACATAATCGCCGGGCGCGACCACGTTGCCGCTCGCGTCTTTACTGTCCCATACTACTTCCTGCGCGCCCGCCTGCTGCGCAGCGCCATCCACGAGCAGCCGCACCTGCCTGCCGTTCGAGTCCAGCACTTGCAGGCTGACCGTCGAAGTGTCGGGAAGAGTATATTGGACAGTTAGCGGCTCACCGGCCGGGGCGCCTGAGTACGGTACGACCTGCAAGCGCGATATCTGTAGGTCCTGGCGCACCCACACGTTGCGGTCGCCGCCTCGCGTGGATACCAGCGCGATCTGCTGCCCGCCCGAGGCGGGGTTAGCGGCAGTGGGTTGGAGGTCTGCCGTTCCCGCAATGCCGCTGCCTTGCAGCACATTTGCCACGCTCCCGCTTAGTCCCAGTTGCATCACTGCGCTCTGCGTGCCCGTCAGGGCGGAAGTGTACAGGATCGTGCTGCTGTCGAGCCATGCAGGCTCGCTCTCGGTGCCGCCTTCGGTGAGGGCGGTCATTTCGTTGGTGGTAGGGTTATAGAGCTTGATCGTTTCCTGGTACAGCTTGTAGCCCACGGCAAGCAGACTACCGTTCGGCTGGGCGCTCACTGTGCGCATGGGCTTGTCGGGGTCATCGGTCAGGCTGCGGAAGCCTGTGCTGTCAGAGGCCACCTGCCACAGATTGCCGTCGCGCACGAACACCACGTTCTTGCCGTCGGGCATCCAGGTCGGGCTGGCAGCACCTCCGTCGCCGGTGGTGATCGCCGTGGCGCCCGATCCATCAGAAGCGGCAGTCCATAGCTGCTGTATGCCCCCGCTGTCGGAGACGTAGGCCAGCTTTGTGCCGTCGGGCGACCAGGCGGGATAGCCTTCGTGCGCTTTGTCCGTGGTCCCAAGCAACGCATGGGCGCTGCCAGCTTGCTCGGTATAGTCGCTAGCCGACATAAGCCAGACGATGGGTGTGCCCGATCTGCTGGACACGAAAGCCAGGGTTGTGCCGTCGGGCGACAGGGCGGGTTGCTCGCCGCCCTGGGCGGTCAGTTGGTGGAAAGCAGGCTGGTTGGCGACGGCTGGCTTGTCTACGGTGAAGCTCCACGCGACAGGCGCGGCAAGAGCATTGCCCGCGTAGTCTGCTACCGCGTCCACCGCAACTTCAACCTTCTGCCCATCCATAAAGGCAGTAGGGCGCGGGTCGAGCTCGTTGAAGAAGACCTGCAAGGACTGGGTTTCGGGCACATAGCGCAATCCGGAGTTGCCCGGTGACATGCTGTACGTGTTGGTCCCCAGCCGCATCCGCACACTGGGCAGGTCGAGCCCATTGCTTTCGGGTAAGGGGATCGTGATCAAGGCGGGTGCGCCCGCGCCTCCAGGAGGGGGATCGGCCCGGCCCACGGTGGGCGCTTGCCTGTCTACGAGCAAGGGGAAGTGGGTGGTTGCGCTCCAGGTGCCGTCTGCCTTTTGCCCGCGCACATGCAAGTACCACTGGCCATCGGTAGCGTCACCGGGCAGGTCTACTTTGGCCGAGGGCGCTGTGCCCTGCGCCGTTTCTGCGGGGGTGGTGTCAACCGTCCGGTCCAGCGCATAGCTGTAGGCGTTGAACGTGACTCCCTGGGGAGGGGCGAACGACAGGTTGAAGCTGGGACTGTTGGTCGGCTTGACGAGCGCAAAGTTGTCCAGGTAGTAGGCGTCGCCCACCTCGCCCGAATCTACAGGCGCGTATTGCATGTAAGCCAGCGAGTCGACTTGTCCGAAGGCGATGTCGTCAACCTGGAAGGATGTGGCATCGGGCCGGTTGGAGCGGAGCAGCGCCAGCAGATCAAGCTGGTAGTGCCTCCACGTGCCATCTGCTGTGAGCTCGGGCGCGGACACGGTGACGAAATACTGCCCCGCTATGGTGCGGCTGGCCGACCCGGCATTGCCCATACGGGCCTGCCACCAGGTGCCGTTGCTCTTGACGAGCAGGTTGGGCGCGTAGCCCGGCGGCATGTTGTAGTCGAACTCCACTATAGGATATTTGGCGGCATCGATAGGGGTCGAGAGCACGTTCACGAGCCGGGCACCGCCCGCCTTGCGCGCCACCTTCACGGCGGAATTGCCATCGGCGAGGCCGGCACCGGCGCCCGTCACACGCGATATCTGCGTGCCGAAGCGGTCGAGCGCCTCCCACTGGCCCGGCCCCGACTCAAGGTCGCTGTAGTAGCCGGTATTGGCATCCGTGGTTACGGATGGTGCAGCAGTTGCGGGGTCAAGGGTGAGGCGTATGCCTTCGGGTGTTGGTATGGCGGAGCCGAAGCCTGCGTCACCTGCAAGGAAGGGAGCCAGGAAGGCGTGTTTGCCCAGCCCTGTTAGCCCAACGATGGAAGCTTGCACAAGGCCGGTTTGCGGGTCGGCCACGCCGCCCAGGTAGCGCCAGCCGGCTGGCGTGCCGTCGCCGATGAGCAGGCCCACTTTGTCAGCAGGCATCGATTTGTCGTAGCTCATCGTAAGGGTGGCCGGCCTTCGGAATGGCTCGTCCGGCGGGAAGGCCTCATACATTCCGCCCACGAGGGTCATGCCCGCGGGCAGGCTGGCGCGCCAGTCGCCTGTCACAGTGTCGGTTACGGGGGCAAGCGCCATGAGAGAGAAAGAGCTGAACGTGCCGAAGGGGGGTATGTCGAGTTTAGCATTACCGTCAGCCGAAGCGATCTCGCCACCTTCAGCGGTGTGCGCCAGCCTGCCCGCCAATACGGGCAGACTATCGACGGCCTCGCGCCCATCGGTCCCCTGCACGCGCAGCCGCAGAGTATACAGGCCGTTCAAGCCGGGCTGCGTCCAGGGCTTGAATTCGTCTATGCCCACGTTCCAGTTTGCCAGGTTGCCTGCGTGGTTCAGGCCGTTATTGGCGTTAGGCAGCGCGCTCGGCGAGAGGCTGTTGGTGATCGTGACCCAGGTTGTGGGGTTGGCCCCCTCGCCATATTGCAATGTATAACTCTGGAACTTCTCGCCGTAGGCTTCGCCGAGTACGGGCACATCCTGTCCGCGCACTAGGCCGTAAGCACTGGGCGAAAGCAGGTTGGCAACGAACGGACTGATGGTGACGCCGGTCTCGACGCCCTGGCCGCCCGCGCTGATACGTGTTGTATAGGGTTTGTCTTCTACAGTCGCGCCCTGGTCGTTCTTGCCGTCCCATACGGCGACCCTGTAGCCTGCGGGCTGGGATTGGTCCTTTAGAAGTGTGCGCACTGTTGTGCCGCTTGCGTCGCGTATCTCGATGGTCACGGGGGCGCTCTGTGCAAGCTTGTACCCAATCTGCGCGCCAGGCAGGTACGCCGGTTGTGCGGGCTCTGTATTCACAGGCATGGCATCAGGGGCGTTGTCGGTGAGGCGGCTGGAGTTAGTGGTCGGTCCCCACCAGGTGTGCCCGCCATAGGCGCCATAGAGTACGCCGCTTATGGCCTTGCCATCCAGCGCCACTTTGTCCACAGGCACCTGTAAGCGCACCCAGCCGCCGGCTTCGGGGAGAGCACCCATCGGGTAGAGAGAAGCGGTGCCGCGACCGCCGCCCGTTTGCACTTTGTCTTCACCCCAGTAGACGCGGTGCTCACCGTCGCCGTCGCCTGTGTAGAACTGCATGTAAAGCTCGGTGGAAGGGTTCTGCGGGTCGAGATAGACGTACTGCACGATGTTATCGTCTGCCGTGAGGGTGAGGGGGCTTGATGCGTGTATGAAATAGTGCATCTGTGAGCCCTTGCTCAAGGCCTGTGTGTGCGCCGGGATCGCGCCGTAGGCATGAGCAGGGGTGTCGTCCCACTGCCATGCCCCTACCGCAGTCGCGCCTTCCGGCAGCGCCCCGCCCACGAAAGTCTGGGGGTTATCGCGGTAAGTCTGCGAGGATAGACTGCTCACTACAGGAGCAGTAACGGGGGCCGCAGCGCTGATTGTGGAGGTTATCTCAAGTGTGGGCGAGATCAGGCCGCCCGTCGAGCGCGTGATCTGGACAGGCGCGCTTGATACCGGTGAAGCGGCTGCCCCGCTTAGTACTGCGGGCAGGGTGTGCAGCCCGGGGTCAACGAAATAGGGGTCGCCATTGCAGCCCGCGCCCACCCCACCGAGCGCGCCTATACCGAACAACATCGCACCTTCGAGGAAAGCCACTTCGCCCGTGGTGACGGCACCCAGTATGATGATGGGCGCGAACTCCAGGAATGCCAGTGCCAGCACCGCACCGAGCGCTATCCCTCCAGCGAAGCCTATTCCGAAGGCTCCGGCACTGCCGCACGGCCCGTCAAGTGTGGAAGCCAAAATGGAGGCGTTGCCCCCGGCCAGGGAAGAGAAAGCTGCTGGGCCAGGTTCGGGGCTGTAGAGACCGGACATTCGGCTCGGGCCGGGGCTTGAGCCTTGCGGCTTCATGTTGGCTGTGTAGTGTATCTCTTTGCCGCCTGGGCCCGCCAGCACGAAATCATAGCCCGCGTCGCCGTTCAGGCTACCCGTCACCTGGGCGGGTGCTTTCAGAGAGTAGGCAATACCCCCGGCATTGAGGTCAAAGCGGTCGATATACTGGGCAAGTGCGCCGCCCTCGACGCGCTGGAAATAGTGCTGGTCGAGAGTGTCGCCCTGCGCTCCGGCAGTGCCGGTATTGCCTGTTGAGTGTACCCATAGCTCGCTCTCGCCCCTGCCCACCGCGCGCACGGTGACAACCTGCGTGGCGTCGCCGGTTGTGCCGTCACGGTCAGTCCGTGTATGGGTTTCCGAGCGTGTCACATTATAGGCCA
>JBBRDO010000014.1:0-63627 GCA_038203825.1 Chloroflexia bacterium
CCGCCTCGGCCGGCCCTCCGCCTCGTCCACATCGATGGGCATGGTGCCGGGGTGCCGGTTCTCAAGCGTCCACCGGCCATCCGCGTCGCGCTTCGACTCTACCAACTCAATCGCCTCGGCCACGCGCGCGTCCGGCGTGGCCGAGGCCCTGCGCAGGTACTCCAGTCCCCGCAGCACATCGTAGTGCCCCCAGGTCGGGAAGGAGAAGAGCGTAAAAGCAGGGTCAATGACCTCACCGGTCGTTCGTCGCCGGAAGAGGTGGCGATCGAGGAGGTACTCCCGCCCACGGAGGCGCGCCTCCTTCACCTTCGTTACGGCGACGCTGCTCTCCTCGGTCACACCAGCCGCACCGGGTACACCAGCCAGTTCGTATTCTAGCAGGGCTTCCAGCACGCAGATCGTGGTGTTGAACGACGAGCGCGTCGAGCCGTTCTCAGCCTCGCAGTTCCAGCCTCCGTCGGGCAACTGCTCGCTGAGCAAGCGGTCGATGATCCGCTGGATATCCTGGACGAGACCGAAGTAGGCGCCGCTCGCTGCTACCTGTCCGTTGATGCACGGCTCGACCTCGCCTGCGAAGAAGGGATTACCGACAAAGTCCCACCCTCGCCACGTGCCGTCCCAGTCCCACCTTCGCCACCTCACCCCGTCGCGGACCAGTCCCACCGCACGACGCGCCTGGTCGCTCGCTGGATCAAGCCCCATCTCTCGCAGCAGCGACAGGACGTGCATCGTGGAGTCCCACCCTTGGTTCCACGCCGTGCCGCCCCACGACCGTCGGTCGCCTGCATGCCAAGCAGCTGAGCACCCATTCCCTCGGTGGCGACCCGCGCTCGCTCGACCGCGACCTCCTGTTGGGGCGCACCGATCAGGTCTTGCATCACCTGCCAGCGGATCGAAGGATCAGAACCGAAATCAAGTAGCCATTGTATGACCGAGCTATCAGGCATGGGCGCTTGCTCTTGCCGTTTGGGTGGATTGGTCGTCATCGGCTTGTGCTCCTTAGCTCCTTAGCTCCTTAGCTTGGATAAGGGACAAAGGATCGCACAGACGGGCAGAGGATGCCTGCCTGCGTCTGCTGCCCATGCACACCTGTGCTAGCTATCCATGTGTCCGCACGCGTTCCTTCATCTGCCTGATATTGCCCAGGTGATACGCAGCATGTGCAGCCAGGGCTAAGCGGTCGCAAACGCCGCGTACAGTTCAGAAGCCACAGTGATGCAGAGTGATGCAGAGTGATGCAGAGTGATGCAGCATGTCGATGCATCTGTAGCGCTCGGCCTCGCACTCATTATGTAGTCAGGTCCTTGTCTTCCATTTCCCAGGCGTGATCGAGGGTGTGAAAGGCGGTGTGCCGAATCAGGTACCGTAGCGGCCAGGTGCGGGCCATCTCGTTCTGGGAATGCAACGCCCGAATTGCGTTGCAATAGGCGTCGCGGTGCGCGTCCCGGTAGCGCTCGCCGGCTTCTTGAAAGTTACCTGGCTTGCGCCGGATGTGCTGGATACGTCGGAAGGCACAATCACGGCTCCATCGCTTTGCGTGGGGAGGTTCCCGACCTCAAGAGCACTCGGAGGCGTTTGCCCGAGGTAGTACATCAGCCCCCAACCGAGCAATATACAAAACAGGCCCGATGTCAGGTAAGGCCAACTCTTCTTCTTGCCCTGCTTGCCCAGTTCCATGTCGATTGCTCCATTTCTATACTGATGTCTCATTGCGCGAGGGACCCACGCGTTCGTCACATCATCCTCGCAAGGACGGTGTCACTCCAGATCGTATGAGTTACGGCGTCGGCGTCATGTCGGGCATCATACCTCCTGGCGTGCCCATCGGTGCAGGGGTTACTTGCATGGCGATAGTGGTAATATTGAAGGTGGCCTTTTCGCCTGCGACATCCACCTCCACTGTATAGTTGCCAGGCGCTAGCGCGACGTTATTGCCGAAATGCGTATCCGATGGGCCAACCTGTACGTTGTACATGGTTGCTAGCGGCACGGATTGCTTCTCGCTCGTAGTGGTGTTGGTGAGGTCTATACTCACGCTCTTGCCTGTGATAACCGCTCCGCTCATGATGTCGTTCACCGCCAGTTCAAGATGGTAGTTGGGTGCCATCCCACCCGTGCCGGTCATCGCCATCTGCCCGCTTACCATCACCTCACCCGACGTGGCACCCTGCGCCTGGTCAGGAGCCAGCATCATAGCCACAGGCCCAAGTCGCAGGGTCAGGGTGTAGTCCTGTGTCGCCTCCTGCTGCACCATTTCACCGCTTTGACCCGTCCCCATCGTGCCGGCGGTGGGGCTTTCGCTCGGCATCATGCCGCCCATAGTCGTTGGTGTAGAGGCAGGCATGCCGGCCATGGCAGTTGGCGTATTCTCCATCGCACCGGCCATGGCAGTTGGCGTATTCATAGTTGTGGTCGCAATTGCCATAGCAGTTGGCGTATTTGTCATTGAGTCGCTCATCGTTGTAGGTGTGCTTGTGACCGCAGCCAGCAAGTTGGCTGTTGGTGTGGGTACGCCGGACGCTCCGCAGCCCCATAGCGCCATAGGCAATAAAGCCAGGATTGCTACGAATAAGATCTTTTGCGAAAACGAGATGCCCTTCATGAGTAACCTCCCTGTGCGATGATGATGAGAAGTCCGCGGTATCTGAGATCCTTTGTTCCTCGCGTTTGACTATCGCTCTTGTTGCTTCTATTGTTCAACGTGGGCCGTCTTCCAACGTAGCCGGGTTGTCTGTGGTGGATATCTCTCGACGTTCTTCAGTTGCACCGGCACGAGATTGATGACCGGGCAACATTTTCTGTAAAAGCTCTACCAACGCCGCCCAATCGCCAAAATAGCCTACCCTGGTGCTCAAGACCTCCTGCAACTTGCCGTGCCAGCGATTCCTCCCCTCAGTATAACCCTACAATCTCTCATGCGTAACTCCTAGACCTAATACACAACGAACCACAGCCCATAAATGGGCGTGGCTTTAGAGGTTTTCTGAACAAAAGTTGTGGGAGTCAAGAAACGTGCTCGGGCTCTATTCGCTCCGGTTTGGCTGTTGCATTCAAATAAGGTAAAATAGCTACGACTTGAGACTTAGAATGTTCATAGGTAGGTAACTGATCATCATGCCTAACGAAACTCTGATTACACAACTCGACACGCTGCGCGAGACCTATACTCAGCAGCAGAAAGCCATTGCCGGATTGCAGGCGGCGTTCATGGGCGTCATGAACGCCCATAGCAAGGCGCAGAAGGCGTTGCGGGATCTCAGTATACTGAATTCAGGCGTCTCTGCCGATGGCCTGACCGGTGCTCAGGAAGCGTTCTCTGAAAGTAGACTGAAAGACAAGGCTGTAGACCCGCTGCTGCCCGACATTCGGCGCGAGCTAAAGGGCCTGGCCACTCTCACAGGCGCGCTGAAAGATGCGGCGTCCGCGCTACGTACGGAGCCTGTGGATGTGGTGCGGCTGGACAAAGCTCTTGCCACTCTGGAAATGGCAAAGCAAGAGAACGTGCGCGAGATGCTCCCGCCTTTACGCGAAGAGTTAGAAGTGGCCCAGCGCGTACTCGGCGACGAATTCGGCCAGAGGCTCCGCTCGGCCCTGTTGGAGCAGGGGATACAAATCGGTGGGCGCACGCCTCGGTTCGAGATCGGACGCTTCGAACTTGAGGCCAACTTCGCCAAACGCTTCATAGTGCTGCGTTACGGCAAGGACATAGTGGTGCCCCATGCCCCTATCACGGTAGACGCCACCGTGAAAGCATACACGAGTGCATCAAAGGCGATTATGGGGCGCAACCAGGATGGGAAAGCCTGGATTGCCCAGTTCCACGAAGCTTACGAGACAGCCAGACGCAAACGAAGCGCCCAGGCTCAGTCAACCCGGGTGAATGTCGTGGAGTGTTATATAGAGATGGTGCTGCTTCGCCAGGGACGCGCCTTCTCCAGTGAGCCGGGCAAGCACACGTTCAGCGACTATCTGCGGGCGCAATTCGAGTACGACTTCTACGAGTTCGCCAGCCACCAGCACCTCTCTAACGATGGTCACGTCGTGAAGGCTCATAGCGCCGTCAAATCTCAGACCGACTACTCTACCAAGAGCATGTGGATCGTCGAAGGGGATACGCCTTACGACGGGCGTTATATAGCTGATATCGAGTTTGTGAAGGAGTAGCCATGCTTCCTGAGCCGCGCCTCGCTCGGCAGATCATCGAAACATTGGGGCAATCCGGCACGCCTACGCCAAAGGGCGTGAGCTATTACAACGTGGGCAACGAATCGCTGCTCAACGCCATCGACAAGCATTACCTCGGCTCATACCTGGCAGACGGCGGGGCCGTGTTCAAGCTGGTGGTGGGAGACTACGGCAGCGGCAAGTCGCACTTCCTCTACTGCGTGCGAGACCGGGCCTGGCAGCGCGACTTCGCTGTGAGCAAGGTGGACCTCAGTCCCAAAGAAAGCCCTTACGACGACCAGCGCCGGGTGTACGGGGCAGTGGCCTCATCCCTTGTATGGCACGAACTGGGCAGCCTGTCGGAAGATGAGTACGGGCTGGGACGCTTTCTGGAGGGCACATTGCGTCGCATAGTCAGCCCGCATGGCCTCGATTTGCAGGACGAGGGTGCGGAAGAGATTCCGGAGGTGCGCGCTTTCTTGAGCACGCTGGCCTTAACCCACATAGACAGCCTCAGCTTCCACAAAGCCATCCAGGGATATTTCAACGCCCTGCTCCGAGGGCAGGAGCGTCGCGTAGAGTCGCTGGAGCGCTGGCTGCAAGGCGATGAGGTCACCCCCGAAGATATGCGAGACCTGCGCTCGATCGGCGTTACCGAGAAAATCAACCGCAACAACGCTTTCAAAATGCTCCGCTCCCTGTGCCAGGCGGTGCGCGCCCTGGGCTACACGGGGCTGGCACTCCTTTTCGACGAAGGCGACCGCATGTTGAGCATCGGCGGCAAGGCCGAGAAGACCGCCACCGATAACCTGCGCGAGGTGATCGACCGCTGTCGCGAAGACCTGCCGGGCGCGCTCTTCATGTACGCGGTGCCTCCCGATTTCCTGCACACGGTCGTGCCCAAGTACCCGGCTCTGCAACAGAGGGTACAGGCCGCTGATTATTTCTCGCGCACGAACCCTTTCAGCCCGCAAATCGACCTGGACCACCTCGACCTGCCCGATAACGAACTCCTGGTGCAGATCGGCTACCGCCTCATGCCTATCTTCGAGGTCGCATACGACGTGAAACTCGACGGGGAGATGCAGAGCCAGAACATCCGCGTGCTATCGCAGGCGGCGGTCGACTCCTACCTGGCGGTAAGCCATCGCCGCCTCTTCGTGAAGGCGCTCGTTATGGAGTGGTTCCGCCAGAAAGAACAGGGGCAGACCAGCATCGGCCCGGAATACGCCGACGCCATCATCAAGGGGCAAAGCGACGCCCTCAACTTGCTGGCCGATGAGCAGCAACGCCCATATTAGGCTGGGAGATTTGCCCGTGGACCCTGTGGACTCCGTGGACCCCATGGAAACCCAAAAGGTGCGAATAGTACAGCACCGGCAGTTTGGCCCTGGAACGCTCCTGTGCACCTTCATGGGCGGTTTTGAGTGGGAGGTGCAGTTTGAGTCGGGCAGGCGTTTTCGTTTGCCCTCAAGAGAGTTCGATGAGTCGCCTCATACACCCACAGCAAACGCTCGCCCTCTGCCTGCGCGTATGGTTGTCCTGGAAAGCGATCAATTTCGCGCCCAACAGACGCTTGAAGCGCTACGCGTGGGGATAGTGCCGGTACAGGACGCCGAGACGCTCACTATCGGCCTGGAAGCCGAGCAGGTAACGCTGGACAGGGCGCTCGCAAGGAGCAGAGAGCGCAGCGGCGACGTGCTGGCCGTGATAGGCGACTACGGCTTCGGCAAGAGCCACTTCATCGAGCTTGCGGCGCGGCGCGGCCTGCGAGAGAACTTCATCATAGCGTCCGCAAGCCTCGACCTGGTGGAAGTGCCTCCCGGCAAGGCACACAAGATATACGAGGCGCTGGTGGCGTCGTTGCGCTACCCTGGCACCGACCGGCGCGGTCTGCTCCCTTTGCTGGACAAGGCGCTTGAAAACCCCTCTGTGATTGCCCGGTTCGTTGAGATGTGCCCACGCGAGCCTAAGAACTGCCCCCTGTCATCGGCTCTGCTGGCTTTGCAGAATTGCTCCAGCCAGTTGGCGTTCGACGAGATCGTGCAGTGGCTGAGTGGGCAGGCCAAACCTCAGGCCGAGATGAGAGCCTACATGAAGAAGCCCCCACCCCTCTACGTTACCGGCCAGACAGCCCGCGAATATAGCTACCTCCTCACAGGTATCAGCACGCTGGCGACCATGCTGGGATACAGCGGGCTGGCAGCGTTGATAGACGAGTCCGAGCACTACTCGCTCCTGCGTGCCGCCCAACGCGAGCGGGCCGACTCCTTTTTCAAAGCTATGATTGTGTCAGCTCTGGGTTTGAACAACGGTCGGATTGACGCGCTCACGATCCCGGACAACCCCCGCTCCGAATACCCCATCAGCTACGCATCCGAGCCGCATCTCCTCTTCCTCTTCGCTCTGACCGAGAGCGCCGACCGGATGCCAGTCGGTTCATGGCTCGCTCCCTCGCAGATCGTCCGCCTGGACGACCGCGTCATCGAGAAGGATATTCGAGAATTCTTCGGCACTCTATTACGATATCACGCGCTGGCGTACGACTACGACCAATCCCTCCAATCGTCCACACCCGAACGCTATGATGAGGTGTCCTCGAGCGCACCGGGTATGCTGTCACGCGCCCTCTCACAACACCGCATCAACCTGCGCCAGTTGATCCGCACCGCCGTCACGGTGTGCGACTTGCTCTACTTGCACCCCGACTACCAGCCCAGTGAGTTGGTCGAGGAGCTGAAGCGCGGGTTAAAGATGTGACGGCTCTACACGGCGTGAACGCCAGTAGCTTCTACGGTTTTACACCGATGCTGTACCGCTCTACACAAATTAGGTTTGCACTATGAGAGACACTCAATACATTTTACGTGGCCTGAGACTTCGAGGCCACAACCCCGCGAATGTATCCTACTGTCAAAGTGCGAGCTACGGCCCGAAGGCAATAGTGGCATGTAGCACATGTAGCATTGGTTAGCTTCCACGTTACTACCGTTATACCACAAGGTGAAACTATGAATGACCTAATACCAACGAACCACAGCCAATGCGGAGTAGTTATTCAGCAATGCCTGGCTTTAGAGGTTTTCTGTAAGGTGCACATGGCAAGATGCACGGTGTTATAATTGTCACATAAGTATAATTGTTCGTAGTTTGGGTAAGTCAGCATATCATAGTGGGTCAGGTTGAATATGGCAATTCAAGTTGAATCAAAAGCCGGAGCCCCCGTCAAGAGGCATTTTGTCACCCTCGACGAGTACGACAGGATGGTGGAGTCGGGCGTCTTTGAGCCGGAAGCACAAATCGAGCTGATAAGAGGTGCGATAGTAGATATGCCCCCACCTGGACCTGCACACGAGTCTTCTGTGGCGAGACTTCACATATTCCTGAGTGAGTGCGTACAGAGGCGGTCGCTCGTGTGGCCGCAAGGCAACTCCATTGGCTTACCTGGCAGCAATTCGCGGCCTCAACCCGACATCACCCTTTTGAGGTGGCGTGACGATTACTACTCAGGCCAGCGTCCGCGACCCGAAGATGTAATCCTGCTAGTTGAGGTGTCGGACAGCACCCTCAAGTTTGATCGTCGGGACAAACCGCAAATCTATGCAGAGGCAGGCATCGCGGAATATTGGGTGGTCAACCTCGTTGATAGTGTTGTTGAGGTGTATGCAGACCCCCAGGCAGGCAAGTACCATACCACCAGAACGGTGCGCCGGGGCGAAACGCTGCAACTACCGGTTGGCCCTGGAGGCGAGATTGCAGTTGGAGACATAATAGGCCAGGAGTCTAAAACCTAAGCCACGCCTCGTCGTAAATCTGGCGTAAGTGTTAGGAAGAGAGTAGCTATGGAAATTACCTTGACACCAAACATCGAACGGGCTTTGCGGGAGCAGGCCCAACAGCGCGGAACTACGCCGGAGCAACTCGCGATAGAGAGTCTGCGCCAACAATTCGTGCATCGGTCAGAGATTGATCATCCGGTGGGAGGCCAGGGTACGCTCGCCGATTTCCTTGCCGACTCGATAGGGATTTTGCACAGTCATGAGCATGTGCCAGGGGGCGCAAGGAAAGGATAAGGATGTCGGAGAATACAAGCGAAGCTTTTGCGGACGCTCTGATCGAGAAGCGGAAACAGGGACGATTGTGATCCTAATGTCGGCATTGATGAAGAAGTATCGCGACACGCCTATGGGTCTTGCCGACGCATTGTTGATTGCAGTAGCTGAGAGCCGCACGTTTCGGCAGATTTCCACTGTGGGTAGAGATTTCTATATATACCGTCTGGCAGATGGAACAGCACTTGAAGTCATCCGATAATGGTCGGAACCGACCGCAGCCAGACAGAATAGACCCGCATACGTTGAAGTCTGCCTTGCCGCGCACGTGGGGGGCCTTCTTCCGCAGGTACGGTAACTTCACTCCCGCCCAGCTTGCCGCCATCCCTCCTGTACTGGTGGGAGAGAACGTCATCCTGTGCGCACCGACCGCCAGCGGCAAGACCGAAGCAGCGCTTGCTCCTCTGATCGAGCGCTACCTTTCTCCAGACGACGGACGGCCGACGGTAACTGTCATTTATCTTCTGCCAACCCGCGCCCTGATCAGCGACCTGTGGGCACGCATCCGAGTGCCTTTGGAGACCTTGCGCGTATCGTGCGCTGTCAAGACGCACGACTTCAATACGCTCAATCCGGAGCGCCCCGCCGACCTCCTGCTGACCACACCCGAGTCCCTGGACGCTCTCATGTCGAACCAAACCAGATTGCTGACGGGAGTACGAGCGGTGGTGCTGGACGAACTGCACACCTTCGACGGCACGGTGCGCGGCGACCAGTTGCGGGTGCTGCTCAACCGCCTGCGAGAGGTGCGTGCTCATGCAGCTGGTGCAGGCGATGCCCCGGAGGGACGTGTGCAGTTCGTGGCTTTGTCGGCGACGCTCTCAGCACCGGAGGCCGTTGCCGGGCGATATTTCGAGAATGCGCAAGTGGTACAGGTGCTAACACTTGGCGAAACTGGGAAACCTGAGCGCTCGATAAGGGCAATTGAGGCCGAGCAAATTGCGCTCGATGTAGACACAGTCGGAGCGCTGCTCGACTACCTGAGGACATTCCGAGATCGTGGGTGGCGCAAGGCTCTGGCCTTCTGCAACACCCGCTCCGAGGTTGAAAGGTATGCCGCCGCCATTCGCAACAGCGGGACGCCTTTTGGAGACGCGGTATATGTGCACTATTCCAATCTTGATTGGCAGCGGCGGCGCGAGATTGAGCAGGGATTCGCGCAAGCCGAAGCGGCCCTCTGCTTCGCCAGCAGCACTCTTGAGCTGGGCATAGACGTAGGCAACATAGATATAACGCTGCTCATCGGCCCGCCCGGCAGCACCCACTCGTTTGTGCAGCGAGTAGGGCGAGCCAATCGCCGCCGGAAAGTCGCCCGCGTAGCTTGCTTCTACCGCACGCCGCTAGAGCGTATAACGTTCGGCGCGCTGCTCGACGCCGCTGAGCGACCACCGACAACGGGCGAGCGGCCGGCGGCAGAGCCGGTTGGAGAGCAAGAGGCAACGTCTGGCTTTCGCCCTTCGGTTGCCGTCCAGCAGGTATTCAGCCTCCTGAAACAAAGCCCCACAGGCGCTGTACGCCTCAATCCTCTGTCGCACTTGTTCGAGGGCATGCTATCAGCCGCGGACTTGCGGCTTCTTTTAGGCACTCTACAGGCCCTGGGATACCTGACGAGTGGGCGGACGGGAGAATGGCGTGCCGGGGAGCGCCTCAACCACCTGGTCGATCTGCAAGCGGCTGAATACAGCACGTTGAGCCTGCACAGCAATATCGAGATGGGAGGTATGCCGATCAAAATCCGCGACCGGGATAGCCAGCGCGTCGTCGCGAGCATAGATCGCCAGTGGTTTGATGGGGATATCCTTACGCTGGAAGGCCGTCCCCTGAACATTGAATGGTACGACGGCGAGTCGCTGTGGGTTTCGGCCCATCCCGGTAGAGATCCGGGCGAAAGTGCAGGTTCGCCGCACTCAACACACTTGCGCTACCTATCGACAAGGCAGGCGCTAAGTTACGACCTTACCAGTCGATTGCCGTTCCAGGTAGGACTTTCTCCCGGAGTAGCGCCGCTGGTTCCATACGATGGAGGGTGGCTCTGGTTTCACTGGCTGGGAGATGTCTACGGGCGGACGATCCTCGATTTGCTTGCCTACACGCTGCCCGTAAAGGCAACCCCACAAATGGGGCTATGCCTGCTGTTCCGAGAGGAGCCTCGCTCAATCCCTACACTGACACCTGGGCAAGTCAACCGCTATCTCCACGACCGGTATCGCGCTTACGAGCCTATGCTTGCGCTCGGGGCTTATCATCACCTCCTTCCGGTGGAGCTGCGACGCCACGCTGTGGTTGAGCAGTTCAATGCGTCGCGTTTTATTGGTGCGGTAGAGGATTTGCGGATGGAAAGTGCTTCTGAGGCTCTGGCGGAGGAGTTGCGTGATCTTATAGAGAAAGATTGAAAAGCTACGCCCCCAGTAAACATGGGATCGAAGCTGAACATCCGGCGGTATAATTGACCACATATTGAGATTCAGCTGTCCTGGCGACCAATCCGCCTCTGCCAAAGGTAGGTTTCAGCAATGCATACTATTCCCTCATATGGGTCTGTTCTACAGGTCGCCCTGGACGCTGCTCATGCTGCAGCTGCGATCCTTCGCGCCGAATGCGCTCGCCCGCAAGGTCCACGAGGTCCAAAGGGTCACTGTCCGGCTGATGATGAGGCTGAGCGCGTGATCCGTAAGCTCCTGCTCGAGGCTGGCCCAGGATGGGGCTATCGTGGGGAAGAAACCGGCTTCCAGCCTCCCGCCGTTGGAGATGCACACATATGGTTGGTAGATCCTAACGATGGCACAGAATCGATGCAGGATGGCTTTCGTGGGCATGCCGTCTCTATTGCCTTGCTGCGGGCCGGTGAGCCTGTGCTGGGCGTCGTCTACGCGGTGGACGCACCAGATGACGACGGCGACCTATTTGCATGGGCGGAAGGCTGCGGCCCGGTAAAGCGTAATGGCCACCCCCAACCGCAACGCACGTGGCCTGGCGCTCTCGAGCGGGACGGCGTAGTATTTGTCTCGCAGGGCGCCGACCGCCACCCATACGGCAACTTGCAGTGCGTTCAACCTGCCCGGTTCCGAGATGTTCCGAGCATTGCCTATCGTCTGGCACTGGCCGCTACTGAAGGCATAGCCGCAGTTTCTCTCAATTCGCCTGGTGACTACGATTATGGTGCCGGACATGCCTTGCTGAAAGGAGCAGGTGGGCTCCTGGTCAATGAACGTGGTACGGACGTGACCTATACGCCTGAAGGCCGCAGTTCGACACACTACTGCTTCGGCGGTGACCCGAAGGTGGTGGCGGAACTGGCAGCCCGTCCTTGGAGCCGGGTGCTTGGAAGTGGCTTCGGTATGGTACCACGGTTGGCTGTATTACGAAGGCACTGTATCTTGCTCTCACACTGGATGCGGACCATTCGATGTTGGAAATACAACGGCTCAGGCTCTAGGACCCGTCCAACCGCATCATGTAGCTGAGCACAGGTGCGCCATCGTCTGCCAGCCCGCCGCCAGCACCGGCAGCCAGGCGAATGGAGCACTCATGCGGGTGAGCCCGATTGGCATCTGGGGCTGGCAGCGGTCGCCCTCGGAGGTAGACGAGGCCGCACGTGCAGATGCCTCGCTTACACACTCGCATCCGGTGTGCCAGGCATCATCGGGTATATTTGCGGCTACTATAGCTCACGCGGTTGCTGAGGGAGGCACACCTGCTGAGGTATACAAGTGGGCGCTTGCGTGGGCAGAGGAGCGTGGAGCGCCTGAACCGGTCCTGACTGCCCTTCAAAAGGCACTCACGTCACCACCTGATGACTATATGCACCAGCAGGGCTGGGTGTTCATCGCGTTGCAGAACGCCTTCTATCAACTGGTGAATGCACCCGGTGCTGTAGAAGGAGTAGTGCGGACAGTGCGATCGGGTGGAGACACGGACACCAATGGAGCTATTTGCGGTGCGCTGCTGGGGGCAGTGTATGGGCGGGAAGCCTGGCCTGTGCAGTGGCGAGCTATGGTGCTTTCGTGCCGCCCTCTGCACGGAGTTACACCGACACGTCAGCCTCGATCCGCAGCAGTGTGGCCTGCTGATGCTCTGCAACTCGCCGAGCGACTACTCGTCGCCTCCGCATAATTACGCCAAATCAGGTTGATCTATCTGGCAGCCTTGCAAGCAGGCTGCGTGGAGCAGTCATGTCTCCAGCGCCTTGCGGGCAACGGCGATAAAACTGCCTCGGCTTGTGCCCAATCGCTGCTCAGCGATATAGAAATACCCGCTGCCGACCAGCCAGAATAGCTGGTCCACCGCATAGGCTGTGACCCGGGCGGTGCGTGCTACTCAACTAACCGCCCTGAACGCTTCAACGTCATCCTTCGAATGGCTCAAACCTAACTGCGCAAATATCTCCTTGATGTGCACGTCCGGCTTGCTGGAGTTAGTAAAGCTTGTCACCTTGAGGAAATCACACGCCAGCGCGAATCCTATACTATCTATCTGTTGCTCTATCATTTTCGCCAGCTGCACGCGCCCATCTTCATCAGCGTCAAACGGCTCAGTCCACCCATCTCTCCATTTTGGGCAGCCGCGATCGTACTTTGCGCCAGCCCTCCGAGGCGGACCGCTGGTGTTCATAATCTCGTCGCTTCTCCTTGCGAGGGTCGCTCGCTCCCTTCTCATGCCCTTCTACCTCGGTTCGACCTCTATCTCTGATCTGAATTATCGGAAGCTCACTACGCGCAGGTCTGAGCCTCACTATCAGCCGCATTGCGGTTGCCCGGAAATCCTGCTATATTACGTCAAATCAAGTGGCAGTACTTCTATTATGTACTGATACACAATTAATATTGAGATTCCCGGACCAGAAACCCGCTCTTTGTGGGCCACGCCGTCCCTCAACCTCATAGCCCATTATAGTCAAGAGGCTATCCATATGCTGGACGACGACGCGCCCATAGAGCTCCCACAATCCCCAACCCATACCACCTCAACCAACCCCACACAGGCCATACAACTACTCCACAAACTCTCGCCCACCGATATCTCTCAGTTCATACGCCTCGAACAGTGTAAGCGCTACCTCCGACTTCACCTCCTCCAGCGAGAACAGGGTCTCAGCTTCCTCACAGAATACGGTGTCTCCCCTCAGGCCATCCCTCCCCTCCTCACCAAATCAGGTGGTAACTTTGAGGAGCGTATAGAGGCTGACGTCCGCACCCGCTCCACTGTGGTCAACTTCTCCACCGAAGCCCGCTCCCCCGGCAAACGTAACAACGACAACGACCATGTCATCTCTCTCGCCCGCGACCTCCCGCCCGGCCAGCATATGTTCCTCTTCCAGGTGCGCATCGTCGCCCTTATCGAAGGTTGGCTCATGCGCGGCGATATCGATATCCTCCGCATGGAGCGTGACCCCTCAGGCGGCCTCCATCTCCTGATAGCCGACATGAAGAGCTCCACTACCGTCAAAGTGGAACACCGCCTCCAGGTCGCCTTCTACCACACGATGCTTTCAGCCCTCTTCTCCGAACACTCCCTCCCCTTCGCCGACCTCTCCACCGCCATCCTGTACCGGGGCGCCGTCCGTACCTCTTCTACTATCCTCTTCCCGGAAGAGCAGGCCCTATTGCAGGCCCACATCGACGCCGTCAGCACCCTCTTTGGTGTCGACGATGCATATCTCGAAGTAGTCTCCCTCTCCGACCAGGATGCATACCTGCAGGCCGTGCGCGACCTAGTCACCGACCCCGATTCCACGGCCCACAATGTGGTCAACCAGTCCTTCTCCGATATTCCCTTCCACCTCACTTACAAGTGCGACGGCTGCCTCTACAACGAGTTCTGCATGAAATGGAGCGCAGAGAACGACGACCTCTCACTCCTCCCGCACATCACCGCCCTCGACAAAGAAGCCCTCCGCCGCCAGGGCATTACCACAGTATCCGAACTGGCGTCCCTCAAAGACTTCACCCCTTCCTCTACCACACCAAGCGTCGACCTCCAGCCCGCGCCCACCAAAGCCCCCCTCGTTAGAAAGATAGCGACCTCCTGGCCTGTGGGCCCCCGTATCGATGAACTGGTGCATCGCGCCAAGAACTATCGCCGCTGGAAACGCGACCCTGCCCACCCTCGCTCCCTCTCCTTCATCCCCAACAAAGGCCACGGCACCCTCCCTTACACCGACCCTACTCATAATCCCAACCTCGTGCGCGTCTACATTGACGCCCAGCACGACTACCTCAACGACCGCATCTACATGCTCGGCTCCCTCGTCACCGCCTGTGTCGACGGCACTACTGCTCCCGACCTCCGCCGCTCCATCGTGCATATAACCGATGGCCCACCCGACAGCGACGATAAGGAAGCAGCCCTCTTCGTAAATTGGGTACACAACACTGTGAAAGCGGTGGTAGAGCTAGCACCCCCCGGCCCCAACGGCGAGCGCAAAGCCCCCATTCACCTCATCTTCTACAACAGCTTCGACCAGAAAGTGCTCCTCGATGGCCTCGGCCGCCACCTCGCCACCGTGATGGGCGCCACCCCCTTATACGATTTCGTCACCCAGACCGCCGCCTTCGACTCCCCCCTCATCACCTACCTCGATCAGGAGATCCGCGACCTCCGCAACTACCCGATGGTTTCTCAGTCCCTCTACTCCGTGGCCGCCTATCTCAAGTTCGATTGGGAGTCCCCTAAAGCATTCCGCCACCTCTTTCGTGAGCGCCTCTTTGATTTCTGGGGTAAGCTCGACGCCCCTCTCCACGACGGCGAGTCGGCCTGGTACACCTCGCGCTCTCGCTTCAACAGCCAGATACCTCTCGAATACGCTCACGCCGCCTGGGGCGAGCTCCCCGACCCTGCCACCCTGAGCCCAAACGCCGAAGATACCTTCTCTCCCTACCGTATCATCACGCTCCCGCTTCTCCTCGCCTTCCAACAGCGCCGCCTCGAAGCCATCGAGCACATAGCCCACGACTTCAAAGGCAACCACCTTACAGAAAAAACCCCCTTCGACCTGCCCGACCTCTCCACTTTCACCGACACGGCTTCTACCCTCGCGGGCGCACTCCAGGAGTTCGTGACCATCGAGCGCCATGTCGACCTGGCCGCGTGGAAGTCCGCTCGCAATATGGCCCCCGAACGCCGTGTTCTCACCGGCGAGACCCTCCTCCTACGCTACGTCGAGAGCGATCAAGACTCCGCCACAACCGCTCTCAACCAGGAAGCCGCTCGCCGCGCCGCCCTCTACACGCAGTATGAGGCCGCCTACCTCGCCGCCAACCCGGGCGCTCCCAGGGTCGTCCTCACCAAGCAGCAGAAACAGGATACCTCCTGGTCTTTAGCCAACCAGACCTTCACCTTCCGCATCGACACGTCCGGCACAGATAGCGAGATCGCAGAGATACTGGGCCTCACTACCCTGCGGCAGGGCGAGCGCGTGGTGCTCTACCCCCGCTACACCTACGACACCCGCCTCCCCCTCGCCCAGCGCACTCCAAATACCCCTACCCCAAAGCAAATGCTCTACGGCGTTCGTGCAGAAATCGATGCCATATATGTCGACCGTGACAGCCAAGAACACGCCACCTCAGCTGCCCTTACCGTGCGCATCGTTCCCCCCATGGGCGCTTCCGTCAAAGGCTACCTCTTCTCCTCTTTCATGAAAGAGCCTTTCGTCGATGGTGCCCTCTACACCATCGACCCCGACCCCAGCGATATCTACGGCTACTGGTGCTCCGTCATAGCCGCCGAGCTCTGCCGCCTCAACTCTTCCTCCGATGCCGCCATCCGCAATGCCCTCTACGACCGCATCACTGACCCATCCTCCGCTCAGGTCAATTGGGACGTCATAGAAGCCCAGGCGCAGGCACGCTTCCTCTCCGGCCTCGATGCTCTTCACCAGGCCGATGCCCTCCACGGCTTCGAAGAGAGCAAGCGCGAATATATCGGTGCCCATGGTGCCGACCCCACCCTCCTGGTGCAGGGTCCTCCCGGCACAGGCAAGAGCTACTCCACCGCCTTCGCCATACTTGCCCGCCTCCAGGGCGCCCTCGCCGCCGCCCGCGACTTCCGCGTGTTCGTCTCATGCAAGACCCACGCGGCCACCGACGTCCTCCTCGAAAATATCCTCTCAGCCCAGCACCACCTCCAGCAAATCGCCGAGCACCACCCCGCCATCTTCACCCAATACTTCGACCCCCGCCTCCTCACCATCCCCCTGTCCCGCATCTCTCCCCGCCACCCCAAGCCGGGCATCACTCCCCTCCCCAAAGCCTCAGAGAAAGAAAGGGCCGCCCCATTCAGCGCCGATGCGATAGCCGCTCAGCGTTGGGCCGTGGTAGGAGGCACTCCCGGCGGCATCTATACTCTGATCAAAGACCGCTGGTCGAACAAAGACCTTTCAGGCCATTATCTCTGCCACAGTCTCGTACTCGACGAAGCCTCCCAGATGGACCTTCCCGAGGCCGCAATGTCTGCCCTTCCCCTCCACCCCAACGGCCAGCTAATCGTTGTGGGCGACCCTCGCCAGATGCCCCCCATCGTCAAGCATAACTGGGAGGCCGAGCGCCGCCGCACCTTCCAGCAGTACAAGGCATACAGCTCCCTCTTTGACACCCTCCTCTCCCTTGATCCCCGTCCGCCCATGATCAAGTTCTCCGAGAGCTTCCGCCTGCACGCCGATATGGCCCAGTTCCTCAAAGAGCAGATCTACTCCAAAGACGGTATCGACTACCACTCCAACCGCCATCGTATCCTCCCCCACCACGACCTCGACGACCCCTTTGTGGCCGCTGTCCTTTCCCCCGAGCACCCCATCGTCATAGTCCTCCACGACGAGGCCCAGAGCCAGTCACGCAACCCCTTCGAGCAGCTCCTGGCCGCCCCCATCCTCAGCGCCCTCGCCTCTTCTGCCCTGTACAACCTCGATCTCCACGATGGTCTGGGTGTGGTGGTGCCCCATCGCGCCCAACGCGGCGGCATGCAGTCCCAGTTCACTTTCCTCAACCAGTACGACCCCATTACCAATGTAATGAGCAACTCCGCTATCGACACCGTCGAGCGCTTCCAGGGAGGCGAACGCACTGCCATCGTCATTAGTGCCACCGAGAGCGACCTCGACTACCTGCTCGCCTCCAGCGATTTCCTTTACGACCCCCGCCGCCTCACTGTGGCCATAAGCAGGGCAAAAGAGAAGCTGGTGCTGGTAGCGTCGCGCTCCATTTTCTCTCTCTTCAGCCCCGATGAAGACGCGTTCGCTAATGCCCAGCTATGGAAGTCCTTACTGCGTAGTACCTGCACCACCCTGCTGTGGGAGGGTGAGCAGCAGCGCCACAAGGTGCAGGTATGGGGCCATACATCTATTCCTACCAGCTAGCTAACGAATGCTAACTGGTAGGCGTTTCTACATAAGACCTGGCCCAGTTTGAGCGAGAAACCAGTTGAGTACAGCCGTCACTACAATCTTTGAATACGAGCGCCAGATTATTGATGGGCTCACCGAGCATGATATGCAATCTCTCGAACGCCTGAATACTGACGCCGGCGCTAACATACTCAGACCTATCTTTCACAAGGGTCACAAGGCAATACAGGCTAATCAATACGTAGGCATTGTTCGATTTGGCAAACATACAGTCCAGGTGCTTCCCAAAATCTATGATATCAAAGCACCTGCTGACGACCACCCCAAAGCCGCCACACGCAATCTGCTTCATCTGCTTTCCCAGGCGGACCAATTTCCCAACCACGAGCACGAAATCACCCCGCTTCTCAAACGCGGTTTCGATTGGTTCGAAATCCTCACAGCCCTCTTCGTTTCTCATCTTACTACTGAGCTCCAGCGCGGTCCCTCTCGCAACTACCAGACCATAGATGACGAGTTGCAAAGCCTCAAGGGAAAATGGCGCCTCACGATTCAATTACGCCGGCCCGAGCGTAAGCAAGTGTTCGCTGTCTCCTACGACGATTTTACCATCGACAATACCTTGAATCGCGTCTTCCGTTTCGTCGTTGAGCGTCTCTGGCACCTCACGCGTGTCGCGCAATCGCGCCCCCGCCTGGGCAATCTTCGCCAGTGGCTCGAAGATGTCACCCTGCTCCCATCGGTCACAGCCCAGACAGCTTCGCCGGCCCTCATCACCCGCCTCAACCAGCGCTTCGAGTCTATGCTAAACCTGGCCTGTCTCTTTCTTGAACACTCCACGCTGCAGCTCTCTGGAGGTGACCAATCGTCCTTCGCCTTCACCTTTGATATGAACACTCTTTTCGAAGTCTTCATTGCCCGCTTCATCTCCCGGTACCGAGACCACATCCTTCCGGCGGACCTTGCACGATGCGACCTTATGCCCCAGTCACGCACGGTCCAACGCTACCTCGCCAAGCGGGATGCCGCCAATGTCTTCCTTCTCCGTCCCGACCTGGCTTTCACCAGCAACGGCGTATTTCCGCTCATAGTGGATACTAAGTACAAACGCCTCGATCCAGCAGATACCAAGCTGGGCGTCTCCTCCGCTGACTTCTATCAGATGTTCGCTTACGCTCATCGCTACAATTGCCGGTCGGTGCTCTTGCTCTACCCGCAGCCTGATCCCGATGGCTCACCCCTTCGCACCAGCTTTACCATAAGCGACACCAACTTCACCATCCGCATTGCCACGGTAAATCTATTTACCTCTCTCCCCGAAGGTTATCCCGCTCTCAGGAAAGAACTAAACGAGATACTTGGAGGCCCCTATGCACATCAGTAATGAACCCGTCTTCAAAGAAGCCCTCACCGACTTTGTCGAGTTTGAGAGCACGCCCGCCTACATGACCGGAGAGCGTGACTACAAGACCCACCTCCTCTCTACCCTCGCTCCTGTTCTCACTGATGATTCTTTCCACACTCCCGGTTTCGCTGCTCGTCTCAGAACCGCCGTGACCGCTTGCAAAGCTGATATCACCAATATTGCCCACTATCTCCGCACTACCGCTCTCCTGAACTACCTGGGAGCGGTATTCGATGATCGCATCTCTTCACTCTTCTCCGCCCTATTCCTCGAGTCTAAGTCTCTTGTCAGCCGCATCGATGCCTTCCTCACCGAGATTCGCGCCGACTATAAGCACAACCCGCCCCTGAAGTCCGGTGCTCAGTTTCCCCTCGGTCTCCTATCCATATTTCTCTCTGCTCGCTCCCCCGACCGTTATGGCCTCTTCCGCCCTACGATAGTCACCAGTGCCTGTAAGAGTCACCAGTGCCTGTAAGCGTTGGGGCGTTGAAGAGCCAAAGGGCCAGACCGACGGCGCTCACTACGTCGCCTACCTCAACTTTCTCAATGACCTCCAAACTGCCCTTTCCAAAGCCCTCGACCGTCCCGCAGACCTCATTGATGCCCATACTTTCCTTATTTATTGATGATTACACGAACAAGGCCGTCTCACCTACTGATCACCTAATTGCTAAAATCAATTGGCAAAGCGACTATTGGCAAGACGCCCCTACCGACGACGATGTGCTCCACTCCGGCCATGGCTACGTGAAAGCCGGCAACCTACCTCACGAGCCTTGGAACTTCAACATGCATAAGCACACTGTCGATGGCTACAAGATCGGCTTCTTCCAGGCTACCAATCCCCCGGCTAAATACCCCAATGGCAGCGGCATAGCCTTCTTCGAGTCACGAGACCATATTGTCGGCCTCTATGGCAAGGCCGAGTTGGGAAACTTCAAAGTAGACGGTGACTTCACCGGTAACCTGTGGGCACCTATTGACTTCTGTGTTTGCTGGAGCAACGCCAACATCAGCTCTCTTCCAGTAGATAAGGAGCGTTATTATATGGACAAGGAGCGCGTTGGACAGATAGGTTTCACGTATATAGGTGACGATCAGGCCCGCAACATCATCACTGATGCCATGTCCGCAAATGAAGACTCCCCGGAAGTCGTCGAACAGCTACGTGAAGTCGCCGCCGTCGTCTGGCCGTCTCCGCTTCCCACTGGCAAGCACTACTTCGTCGAAACCAAGTTCCACACCTCAATCTGACCGCGCCTTCCCTATGGGACAGAGTCTTGTCTCACCCCAACTCCAAGCCGACGGTACTCGCCACCCTTCCTACGAACTCATGAAAGAACTTCAACCGGGTGATGTTGTCTTCCACATCAACACAGCCCCAGATCGCACGCTCGAGGGAGTATCTCTCGTAGCTGCCTCATAAGAGGCGGCAGAAAGATCACCGGGTCGGCCAGGCTACCTGGTCCCACTTAAAGATTTCCAACGTCTTAGCCCAACCATCACTCCGGCCACATACCTCCAATCCCCATCCGTTCAGCCAATCCTTCAAAAGATGCTGGGCGATCCGCTCGCACGACCTCTCTTCTTCGACAAGAACCTCAAAATAGCTCAGGGACGCTTTCTGGCCCGCCTCACTCCCGAGTTGGTCTCTGCCTGGAACAAGCTCTATTCCCAACTCAGCGGTGGGAAGCCCCTACCGAACATCGACGGCATCACCACCGAAACCACTCCTCCGCCTCCACCGCCGCCTGTCATCCCTGAAGTGCTAAGCCCTCTGATGTTCCTCACAGCCACAGAGCAGCCGGATACGCGCAACATCATCCTCTACGGCCCTCCTGGCACGGGGAAAACCTGGCTCACCAATCACTTCGCGACTTACTTCCTCCTCCACTACAACGTCTCACCTGAGAAGGCTGACCAGTACTGGCAGGTAATCAACTCGAATCCCGTCCTCGCTCAATCATTGCGCGACGAAGTTCGTAACCAAGCCGCATCCACTGCTACAGGCCGAAATTACATGAAGTTCGTGACCTTCCACCAGTCCTATGCCTACGAAGAATTCGTCGAAGGTCTTAAGCCCCTGCCGCCCGCCGACGCGACATCAATCGTGCAGTACGCCGTCGTACCCGGCGCCTTCCGCCGTATCTGTGAAGAAACCCAGCACGATCCCACTCATCGCTATCTCCTCGTGATAGATGAGATAAACCGAGCCAACATAGCAAAGGTATTCGGCGAACTTATCACACTGATCGAAGATGACAAGCGCCAGGGCCATCAGAACGCTCTCAACCTGCGTCTGCCCTACTCGGGTGCATCATTCGGCGTCCCTTCTAATCTCTTCATCGTCGGCACCATGAACACAGCCGACCGCTCCATCGCCCTTCTCGACCTTGCACTCCGTCGCCGCTTCACCTCCTTGCCGCTCTATCCTCAATATTCCATGCTCGGCTCTGTTGAAGGGGTCAACTTTCGTACTCTCATCGAAACCCTCAACACAACCATCTCCTTCCTCCTCGATCCCGACCACCAGATAGGTCACTCCTATTTTCTCAACATTGATTCCGTACAACGCCTTCGATTCGTCTGGTACAACCGCGTAATTCCTCTCCTTCAGGAATACTTCTACAACGATGGCGATCGCCTCCAGGTCGTGCTCGGGCATGACTTTTTGGAGAAGCTATCTACTCCGCCCAAACTCGCTGACCTTGTCCCGGACCGCTATCGCAGCCGGCATTTCGCCAACGATGCAGACTTCCTCCTCGCTCTCAGCAAGTTGGCGGGCACCACCGCTCCCTCCCAGCCCGCGCGGGATGAGGAAGATGAGCAAGAACCTTAGCTCGTTGCCGTAAGCCGTTGAACATGCTACAATCCATCTGCTCAATTCCACAACTTATACTGGACTAACCATGAAGGCGCAACCAAATTCCCGGAGCACCCAGCTCTCCTTCGCGATGACAAATAACGGTGCAACACTCACAACAGGCCTCGACCTCTCAACCCTCGAAAACCACCTCTGGAAAGCCTGTACAGTGCGGAAAATGCGTAAGCATACTGGCCTCCAGCGATTTCCTCTACGACCCCCGCCGCCTTACCGTCGCCATCAGCAGGGCAAAGAAAAACTGGTGCTAGTAGCGTCGCGCTCCATCTTCTCCTTATTCAGCCCCGATGAAGCCACGTTCGCTAATGCACAGCTGTGGAAGTCCTTACTTCGCCGTACCTGTACCACGCTGCTGTGGGAGGGTGCTTTTGAGGCCATAATGTGCAGGTACGGGGCAACACCTCTACCACCCTAATCCATATACCGGCACCTGTTCGTCCAAGCTAGTCCTATTTCTTGGCCACACGATACCGTGCTAAACGTCTAAACTAGCAACATGGTTGTATTCATAGTTGTATTCATAAGTGTAGAGTGAGAGTAGAAAAATGTCAGATAAGTACGGCAGCCTCTGGTCCCGGGAAGAGCTAATCTTGGCACTCTATTTGTATTGCCAGATTCCGTTTGGTCAAGCAAGAGCCGCCAACCCTGAAATTATTCGTTTGGCTCAACTTATTGGCCGTACTCCTAGCTCTGTGGCACGAAAACTTGGTAATTTCGGCGCTTTCGATCCAGTCTTGGCTGCTCGGGGTGTTACTGGGTTAACTCATTATAGCAGGGCTGATCGTGCTATCTGGGATGAATTCGATCAGCATTGGGATGCTCTAGTTACAGAGAGCGAAGGTCTGCTCAACTTAGCCCCCGCCGTTGAAGTATCGTCACACGCTGACGACATACCAATAATTGCTCGTCTCTCTGGTTCAAGCGAGCGCCTTGCTACGGTTTCAGTACGGCTACACCAAGCATTCTTTAGAAAGGCAGTGCTGTCCAGCTACGAATATACCTGCTGTGTTTGTTCCCTTGATATTCCACAACTGCTTATAGCCAGCCACATCGTGCCGTGGTCCATATCAGAACCGGCGCGCACTGATCCACAGAACGGACTATGTTTATGCGCCCTGCACGACCGAGCTTTCGATCGAGGATTGCTCTCAGTCACCACCACCAGACAAATCGTGATAACGCAATCTGTTCTAGCGTCAGAGACTGAGTTTGTCAGATTAACTCTCGCAAGCTTCCAAGACAAAAGCCTCTCTATGCCAAAACGATTCCCTCCCGCTCCTAACTACTTGGAGTGGCACAGCAACAATGTGTTCCTCCGATGATACCATTCTGTGTGTACTTGACTCTACAACCCACTCACTCCCCTCTACGGGCCACTGGGGTTTATGGTGAACACACGGGCCTTCCTCAACTTCGCACCCGCGAGTCCTACAAACAGCCCTTCGGCTGGCCCCGTGCTCTCCACGTCGTGCAACGAGTGCGAGAGCACAGGCCCAAAGCAGTCATCTTCTACAGCTTCGACAACTGGTATCGCAAGTGGTGGCAACTACTAGCCGGCGTCCCGTTCACAGAACAGACGGGCCCGCACGGCACGTTCCACCTGGCATCCAACGGCGCCACCTCCTTTGCCATCGTCAAGCACCCTGCGAGCAAAGGACTCACGAACCACTACTGGCAATGGGTCGGACAGTCTCTTACCAACTTGTAAAGTGAAATCTTGCCGTTCTAAAGGTTGCCTGCTGTCTCGGTGATATACCTAATGTGGGGGCGGAAAGCGTAAACAAAATCTCGTAACATCTTTGTCGCCCAGTCGACTGCCTCTCTCCTATCAGGCACCGATTCGAGGGCAAACGCTCCCTTGCTTGTATAGATTGTACTGACACTGGTCTTTTCAATGCGGCATTTAAGGTGCGCACCTATCCGCTGCTCGATCTCTTTCTTCTTTGTGTGCAATCCCTCGAATAAGCGCCTGGTGCTCGCCTTATCGCCGTCATCTATATAGCGCACTACACGCAATTCCTCTCCATAGCTGAACTTCACGCCGAAGTTGAAGCCCGGTTGGTCTGCTTTGAAGAAGATCCAGGCGGAAGCTGAGTTATGTCGATAATGAGGCGGCAAAACTTCCGGGTCAAGTTCTCCTAAGCGCGTCAAAACATCAGAGGAAAACCCCCTCTCGCGCTGCGAGGATCTTTCTTTCCTCCGGCGATTTATGTGAGGATGTCGGCATAATACCTCCTGTTCGCTAATTTGGTATAGATCAATCCGGCAGCTTCATGTCCTGGGATTCGTGAATCGCCGTAAGCGAACTTCATCTCAACACATAAGCAAATCTCAACACGTCGCCGGTGTATCAATATAGCCCTAGCCTAACCGGTCTTTTGTGCCGTCTTCCCGGGTATCTTCGCCTCCTAGATCAGGGGACGTATTGAACGGCTCAATCTTAGGCGCGGGCTTCGGGTCAGCGGACACACGCGCACCCCCGTCCGGCCCGTATCCGCTACCACGCAGAGTGGCAAGTATCAGCGCTTCAACTTCGACGCAGGGTGTGCCCCATCGGAGCGCAGATAACCGCTCGATGCGCTCTACCTTGTCCCTTATGAGCTTTGGTCGCGCCAGGATCTGGTCCCGTTCCTCCTTGTCCAGTATGCCGCGCCTCGCCTGGCGATACACTTCCAGGTCAACGTCGCTCAGCGTACTGAGTACCTGCGCGACTTCGGGGTTCCCTTCCTCCGCCGGCCAGTACACTTCCCTCGTCAGCTTCAGTATTCTGGCACGCCTCGACTCGTCGCTCTCTTCAGGTGCGCTGAATACCAGCTTCGCGATCCTCTCAGGCACATGCGCCGCCCGCAAGTTCTCCCTGTTTTGCTCCTCAGCCTCACGAAGTATCTGCTCTTTCCTTTCATCATCGGCGTCTCTCACGAATCTGGCGCCCGGGTTGAAAGCCCGCACCGGAGGAAGGAGCGGTCCCGCCGAGTACACCCCGGTCGGAACGCCATTCACGATAGTGCGCTGGTAGGTATAATAGGGGGGCAGGTTCTGGAAGTCTTCCGGTTCCAGCCCCTCCATATACCCGGCAAAGCGGCGGGCATCGTCCGCCTGCAAAGCGAATACCACCCAGGTCTGTACATTCTTCAGGATGGCGCTTAGCACTTCCCTCGGTAGCTGGTCGGTGTACTGGTGGGCCAGCGTCAGCCCCAGCCGGTAGCTTCTCGCCATGGAGAGCATGCTCTCCACGTCCGATCGTGCCGTGTCGACGAAGTTCTGGAACTCATCCACCACCAGCAGATAATCGCGCCGCTGCTCCTGGGGTATGGACTGCCTGGCGAACGCGCCCGTCAGGAAGCCGTTCAGCACCAGCGCGCCCAGGAAGGACTGGTCGTCACCCAGTCTGGGGCTGACTCTCCCCACGAATATTGTGCCCCGGTCCATGATCTCGCGGAAATTGACGGTGCTGTAGGGCTGGAGAAGCAGGTAGCGCACCTCGTTTTTCACGTAGCGATCCACCCTGGTGAGCACATTCTGCATGGAGGAGCGCTGCTGTGCGCTCATGGCCGGCACCTGGTGCTGCCAGAATTCCCGCACGAGCCGGTTGGTTATCCTGCCCAGGAGTGCCTCGCGGTATTCGTTACCGCCCTTGCCGTCATCCTGCATCCAGCGCCACAGGTTGAGCATAGTGGGCGCAGGCACTGACTGCGACACCCCGATGACGCCGTCCCTCATAAAGCGCTGCATCAACACGGCCTGCTCCCAGCTCGCCCCCATCATCTTCTTCATTAGGCTCATGGTCATCGCCTGGACCTTCTCAGCGCCAAGCTGAGCCGCCACCCTGCCGTCCAGCGGGTTGATACCTATAGAGCGCCCGCCGCTCCCACCGCTACCGCTTCTGGAGCGATTCTCCGGGTCGAACGCCAGCACTTCGCCTTCCAGGTGAGGCGGCACCAACCGGAGCACCTCTTCGTAGCTATCTCCCTTGCCATCCAGGATGCCGACCCCTCTTCCTGCCGCCAGATGCTGTACGACCATGTTGTACAGAAACACGCTCTTGCCCGAGCCCATCGGGCCAAGCACGTAGGTACCCCTGCGCAGGTCATCGAAGTATGGACCTACCCCGACCGTGCCGGGTGGGAGCACATTTATACCCTGTCTCTCGGGTGGCATCATTCCCATAAGGATCGACTCCTCAATCGACAGATTCCCTTCGTTCTTAGCGTCGAGCGGCGCATCAGGCTCGGTGCTTGCCGGAGGAAGATCGTCGTCCACTGTGCCGAGTATCACCCGCCCGCTCGTTGGCTCAACTCGCCCCCTGAAATGCGCCCCGGCAGACGTGGGTATGTGATGGTAGCTCGCCCGGCGCAGGTTGGTGAGTGTGTCGAGGCCCTGGTGCGGGAAGTGATAAAGGGCGGAGAGCTCAGCCGTGTTGAGGACGCAGGGTTTGCCAATCCGCATGAACGGCAACAAACGGGGGAGTCCCACGCCCTCCCTGGCCCATCTCCCAAGTACGGGCCCCACGCGCCATAATAGCGATGTATCTGCATCCGTCCACGGACGAGTGGTCTGCGCCCGAGTGCCGGTCAAATCGACTCGCGATTTGCCTGTGACCTGGAATCCCTGGCTCACCCCGCCTGTGGAGCGGTCGTACTGCTTGAAGCTCCTCAGCAGCGACCCGAGGCGGGCTTCAGCCCCGCCGGTGGGCGCCTCCCCGGAAGTACGCCTTGCGTAGCTCGCCTGTTCGGCCCGCTCTACGGCAACCAGCCTGATCGTTACGTCGTATCCTTGCTGGTCCGCTTTCTCCTCCAGGGTCAGCAAGCGCGCTGCGTGCCGGGGGCCGAGATCTCGCTTGCCTGCCTGTGTCTCGAGGTCGCGCAATCTTGCCAGCTCTTTGTTCACCGCTTCTTCTGTTTGGGCAATGCTCCCGGCTCCAACGGCAATCACCACCTGGATGCCCATGATGAGTACGTCTTTGTCTGAGTTGAGCATAGCGGCCAGGGCGGCAAGTGGGTCGGATCCTGCACCCGGCGACCCCGGGCGGCTACCGGACCTACCGGATTTGTTAGCGGAAAGTAACCGTTCATCTGAGCCTCCAGAGCCGATAGGGTAGCGGCTGTCAGCGCGCAATCCAAGCTCGTACCAGGTCATAGCCAGACCTGTACTCTCTGTACTCTCTGTACCCGCTGTACCCGCTGTACCCGCTGTACCCGCTGTACCCGCTGTACCCGCTGTACCCGCTGTACTCATTGCCCCCTCGGTGCCCCGAGTTCTTGCGGTTTCATCCGTGCCGGACTTTCGAGTGAGGTCTGCTAAAGTCTTCCTCACCGGATCATCTACCCAGCGCACGCGGGTGCGAGGATGGTGCGCCTTTATTAGCTGGCGCAAATCTTCGACGAAGCGCTCTTCTACCCTGCCCTCAATGACGGGACACCATACATAGAAACCCACCTTGCCTCCTGTAGCAGGTGTACTCCACATCTCGAGGCTCAGCGCTGTCTGCTCAGATCCCATCCGCCTCGCCCCGGAACCGCTCCCTGCCTGTGCTACCTCGCTGAGAAGGTTTCGTAGCTGCCCGAACATATCCGCAGCGGCCCTCGCGTCCGCCTTGCTGCCCACGGGTACGAGCACCTCAAGGACCTTCCCACCGCGCAAGCGCTCGGCGTGCAACTGCGGCATCCAGCTGTTCGTATAGCGCCACCACACCCAAATGGCGTAACATGTATAGAGAGCCAGCAGCCCTGTAGAAACGAAAAGAGTGGTCTGCCCCCACTTCGCGACCTCCTGCAGCCAGGGTACGGTCCCTTGAGGATTGAATGGCTGCGCACCTCCGCTTTGGGCCCGCCATAGGGTGCCGTTTACCGCGCTCCACGCAACGTCCCATGATGGGGGGTGTAGAGCGTGCCAGGCGAAGAGCGCCCAGCCGCAGAGCCAGAGCCCCGTCAGCCAGGCGAGCGGCCTGTCGCGCATGCTTTTCAAGATAGTGGTGAGCAGCGCCCACCACGCTTCTGTCGTGTTGTCTGACCTGTTCTTTGCGCTCATCGCTTTGCTCCTTACCTTGTCCCTTATGACCCTTGTCTTTCGCCTTCGTCGCAGACACAACCGGACCGCCGTTGGTTGTCCCTACGAGCAGAAAGGATAACCCTGCCTGCATCATCAATTTCCCCGCGAAGTAGCACTGGCGGGACAGGTCGCGCCCTGACTACCGGCAGCGGGGCACGGGTATAGATAAACTCTTCTGATGATCGGGCACTACTCAAGTGCCTATAAGTTGCACCTACTCCGGGCACACCACGAATCATCAATTCACACACGTTTTCACGGTACACTCTGAGGTAACTACACCGGACCATTCTATGTACCTCAAGGTGTGCCGAAAACATGCGTCGCCCAGATCCCATGCTAAACCCGCAACCCAAGGATCTCACCGAACGGCCTCCACTTCGGACCTTCCGGCCTCATCATGTCGAGCCAGCACGGTTGGGTAAGGAGATGCGAGCGGCCCATGCCGTACACTTGCGCGAGCACTTCAAGGTCGGCCAGGATCACTGCTCCCGGTGCTTTGTGCTGGAAATGGGTGAGCCACAGTGTTACCTGCATCTCCACCTGGCTGCTGTCCCTTACGGCGACGAGTATCACGGGAAGGGTTGGGCCGAAGAGAGTTCTCCAGCTTTGCCCGTACATCATGTCGCCCTCACACAGCAGGTTGTACAGCCGGTTATATCGCCCGATCTTGTCCGCCATATCCCTTGATGAATTGCTGCCCGTCTCCATTTCCAGGAAGACGTATCTGAACTTCGTGCGACCCAGTTGTTCTGTGGCTCGCATCTCCGAAGGCGAGAGCATCGCAGGGAGTAGAGCCATGCGCCAGTCGCCCTGGTTGCCGGCAGGCACTTTGCTTGTCGTTTCCCCGGACGTTACCGAAAGCACCAGAGTAGCGTCCGGTTTCACAAGCGGCCTGTGCTTCCAGGTCTTCTGTTTCACCCTCCGTGTTCGGCTCTCGGTACCGGTGTCCAACAACTGCGCCTCAGCCTCAGCCTCAGCCTCAGCCTTCTCCAGTCGCAGCGACCACCCGGTGCAGCCCTCGGTATAGACCACTGATTCGCGCTCATTGAGCAGGCCCACGGCCAGGCGATCATGTGTACCGCAGCCACTTGTCGCGAGACTTGCATCTGCGGGTAGAGCCTGGGTGGCACGAGCAGCCGCCGCGATAAAGCTCCACATCTCGCTCACCGCCAGCGTGTGTCCGAAACGGCTGTTGGCCTGGGCTACTGTGGCGGCATTCCAGTTGGGCAGGTCGTAATTCAGATGCTCAAGCAGATACTTGCCGTTCCAATCGAGGACCAGAGGAGTGTTATGCGTGCCGTCGCGATGGCCCACAGCCGCACTGACTACCCTGAAGTCCACTTCTGGAGTAGCAAGAAAGCGCCGCTCGCGGAGCAGTCGTATGCGCTTCCTCGCCGTGACCGGGCTGTTGAAGAAGACTCGGGCTACCTGCTCAGTGGTGATCACATGAGCACGCTCCGCCATGAGCATGATAAGGTGGTCCCGCTCGCCCAGTCCCTTGCTTAGCTTCCGCGCTGATACTACGGGCCCCACCGGCACAGCCGACCAGGGATGGTGGTATGTATCGGGCCGGTTGCGCCTCAGACGCCCGCCCCCATCGGTGATGATCCCGCCGGGCGGCACGTCCCATTTCCGCCGCTCTTTGCCCCCGCGCCCGTTGCCCTCAATGCTTCTATCCATTCGAGCTTCCATCTTTCCGTACCTCCTGAAGCTACTTCTAAAATGACTTCCTACCCGCCGTTCGCTCCTCCGCGCGGTATATGCGGGATTTGCGGTATTAGTTTCCGCCGGTACGCGAATCGTTTCAGGAGAAAAACGGATCCGGTTTGGGCGAAATAAAACCCCGCAAATCCCGCATATACCGCGCGCCATCTGCTCACCTTCGAATGAGAGTCATCGGATGCTCTCTCCAAGCGTAAATCGCCGTACCGCACGTCGATCCGCTTCGCCAGCGCCTTGCCCAGCTTTCGCCTGAAGCCGCTCTCGGCACCTCCGCCACCTGCGCTCCCTGCGCCACCTGATCGCTTCTGCTCGATCTCCAACCCCTCCGCGAGCTCTCCCGGCAGCGCCTCGCGCAGCGCGGCAGCTTGCTCTTCAGACACTTGCCTGCCCGTGCCGGCCAATACCTGCTGCCCGCCAGCGGGAGCGGGTAGCAGGGTGTCGCACAGATCGGCCACCGTCACTGTATCCTCTCCGAACACCGTGGACCACGCGATAAGAAACGCCTCCCACTCGCTTGTTTCCTCGTCGTTTTGCTCGTAAAGCGCGTCCAGGTTCTGGAGAAATCCCTGCACACCCGCGAAGGCAAGGATGCCTCTCACCGTGCGCGCCCATGCCTCGAAGCTGCCGAGCGGCGGCACCTCGGTAGCGGGCTGACCGGCCACGTGCCATGCACGCGCTATCGTGAGGAGGGCCGACAGTAGCTCACCTCTGTTCTCGCTGGCCCACCCGAGCAGGTTGGGGTGGCGGAACCCTTCTGTGGGGCGCTGCCAGGGCCTGGCAAGCTGAGAATCGAGCCTGATCCAGTAGCAGCGCCGAGGCATGTCGCCGCCCAGCTTGATATTATTCCCGGTGGCTATCCAGGTGGCCCGCTGGGGAAGCGTGACCATACCCGTGGTGCCGAGCATCCGGTCGTGCCAGTTGTGCGCGGTAAGCACGGAAGCAAAGCTGGGCGACGACAACTTGTTTTCAATATTGTCGATAGTGACCACGGTCGGGCCGTCCATCAGCACGCTTGTGAGCCTCTTGCGAAACTCCTCATCGCCTGCGGGCGCGCTCATCAGGGCGGCAGTTCGTCCTGTCGTGATCTGCGATACCGCTTCCACCGCGAGGGTTTTACCGGTGCCCGCACGGGGTGCATCGATAAGGGCCAGAGGCATGTGCCCCTTGAACGACTGCCTCACGATGCAGGTCAGAAGCAGCGCCAGCATGTTGGCGTGCGATGCCTCATCCGCATAGGGGAAGTCGCCGAACGCATCTTCCAGCAGCGCAAGGCTCCTCCGCACATCTTCTCGGCTCGGTTTTTTCGGTATCGGGGGTATATGAAGGCCGGGTGCAGGGATGTAAAGGAGGCGGGTGGCGGCATCGTACCCGGGCGTATCGAGGATGGAGCCATCTGCCCGCATCGTGGGCGCTTCCACCACGCCCTCGAGCACCGGGAGATCCCACCTGCCCAGAGCTGCGAGGTCGCGCACTACGAGCACAGGAGGAGGCACGTGCCGCGTCTCGCCGGTCCTGGTATAGCGCACGAAGTTGGCGACCCTTGCGAGCCTGCCGCACACGTGGCTCTCGCGCAGTATCTCGATCCGCAGCCGCCCGTGCTCGTCTATTCTGATGCGCACCAGGTCTCCGGATCGCAGGAAGATCACGGGCGGATTGTTGGCTGAGATGAGAGCTTTCAGCGCATCGGCGGTGACGTCGCGCAGTTGTCTGTTGGTGCTATCTATCATAGGTAGGTCCGGTGAGGTGGTCAGGGCTACCTGACTCCGACGCTTCTGGTGCTGCCGGGATGGGCTGCTCTCCGCGGAAACGCTCACGCGTCGGGGTCTACGCATGCCCGCCTGTAAACCTGACCGGATGGTGGAGCGTATCCCGCCCGGGCCGCACTCCGGGTCGCTGTCCAGCCCCGCGGTGCGGGCTGCCGTTTCAAGCTCGCGCTCTACTTCGGTCTGGTCCAGCACCTCACCCGCTATGAGTTGGCCCAACGCGAAAGCCGACCTGTTGAGCTGGTCGTTGCGGCCGCCCTCCGTGCTGAGGGAAACCTTCTCGATCTCCCCTCGAAGGGCGGCCTCCGCATAGGTACGATAGGTACGACGGGATTTCTCCGAGGCATGATCGCGTATGGTATCGGGCCGGTGCGGCTCCTTGTCTATCCGATGTTCGCTTTCGCCCCGTTCGTGGGTATCGTCTCCGCCCTCCGCCTCTTCAAACTCCAGGAGCTCCAATAGCCAATCCGGTGGGTCGGCCAGCGTAACATCTCCAGGCGACAATCCCGGCTCCCAAACGTACACGCCTCCAGCAGGGTGGACAGCACCGGGGGCTATCGCGTAGCCTCCGTCCGCCCGCAGGTCGAGGCCGGGCAGCTTCTTCACGAAATTCTTGATCCTTGACCTCTCGTTTCCGGCGTTTCGCAGGTATCGTGGGTATCGGAGGTAGTAGTGGTGCCCGTTGGGACTGCGGACTGTCCAGGTTGAGGGCATGCCTCCTATATCAGCCAGCGTGGCCCTCGCCGCAGGGCCGTCGGCATCGAGCACAATAACGCCCGATACGCGCCCAGTGACTATGGCGGGGTTAGCCTCAGGCCAGCGCGCCAACCATCTTTTGATGACAGCCTCATCTGCTCGCAGGCGCTGGTACTTGCGCCAGTCCACCAGCGGTGGGCCTTTGCTCCTCGTGCAAACCGGAATCACGCTGAGCCCCAGGTCGTACAGATCCCAGAATACTTGTGGTGGGACTTTCATTTGCCCTCTCCTCCGTGTCTAACCTCTTGGTCCTTCGGCCCCTCAGCCCCGCTGCTTCTCAATCCAGACCATGAGATCCTCGCGCAGCACCCTGCGCGAGCGCCCGATCGCAATGCTGGGGATCTGTTTCGCGGCGATTAATTCATAGACCTTGGAGCGTCCGAGGTTGATGATCCGGCATACTTGCTCTGCTGTGAGCAGAACCGGCTGCTCGAACTCCAGCTCCTTTTCGCATGCCTGTTTCCTGTCCATTTCGCGCCTCCCTTGAAATCTCTGACTCATTGGTAACCATTTTGTCTGTATGCCTGCCTTATTACTCGCTTACTTCGGACTGTTCCGCTGGTAAAGGGGCTGGGCACTGCCCACTTTCCTCATCTGTAGATGTGACTGTAGGTTGGGACCGCACCAGTGCCCAGATATCCTCGACCTGCAACCCCAGGGCGTTCGCGATACGCTTTTGAGTGTTCACACCGGGCACGTATCCCCACTTCTCGATAGCGGTCAAAAGCGAAGGACTTACGCCCGACATCACCGACAGACCCCAGATCGCAAGGCCCCGTGCTCGCCTGGCTGCTTTCAATTGACTGTTCACGTTCTCACCCCCTTCGTATCGTTCTATGCATCTGGCCATGCAAATAGCCGGTCATTCCATCAGTTAGATTTCTACAGCCAGCGCAGGTTGTTGTAAGCCGTTACGATCCGCGCTGCTTTCACTTATCACTTATCTTGTACTCTAAACGAGGTCACACATCTGTCATCAATCTTCTGACGCACCTTCCGGCCGTGTTCCAGCTCCATTCCCGAGTTCTCAGTTGGCCGTTGCTGATCGGAGTGGCGACGAAATGGCAGACAGGACCTGGTGGATATGGTTGGTAGTTAGGGTAGATGTTGTTGATGTTGTTCTTCCTTAGCTTAGCGCGCAAGGAGTCACGCGCCTGTCACGCATTGGACTTTTTGTTTTATTTTTCGGCTGATTTATCCACGTACTCATGCACACTCTGAACAATCCTGGAAGGGATGGAGGGATTGATATAGCTGTGGGCAGCATTTAGATTTCTTTTGGGCAATACGCAATGTGGCACCGTTGCAACGGAGCATCCGTGGATAGGCATCGTGATGTGCCCCCTCATCAGAAGTCGCAAGGGGGCGAAGGGATAGGGGGATCTGAATGAACAGGCTGAATCTGGCCGAGTTGAGAACCCTGATTGCCGCTGGTGATCGGATCGCGTGGAATTCAAGCACTCTACCGGCCAACACATGGATGCCGCAAAGACGATTTGCGTGATACTGAACAGCCCGGGCTGTTCCGTGCTATTCGGTGTATCAGGCCGCGGGGAGATAGGGGAGATAATGGGACAGCAGATTTCAGCGCGTACTCTGGGAGAGATAGTTCAGGAATTGCGGCGTATCGAGCCGTCTGCCTTTCCAGACATAGAGACGATTGCTCCAGAGAACGGCAATACTGTCATTGCCCTGTGCCCAACACTACTTCCGATGGATGAAGATTGGATTCGTCGTGCTTGCCACAGGTGTGCTGGAATTGCTAACCCACCCGAAGGGTTCTTCCGAATGCCGCTGATGTTTGAGTTGGTTCACCGCGCCGGCATATAGCGGGGTGGTTTTTGTCATGACTATTGCGCTATGCCGGCGGCTCCATAACAAGCGAATCCCAGTAGGTTGAAACTATCGGATAGGCGTCCTGTACAATCTGTGCACTTACTCCGCACTCGGCAGCCAGCGCAGCGTAACGTTCGCGCCAGCTATCAGGTGGAGAGGGGAAGATCAACGGTATATCATGGGTATTGCGACGCTCGAAAGTAGCACGTAGCGCTCGTGCCACACCCGCTTTGTTGGGAGGACCCAGGTCGATCAGGAGCACAAGGTCTATGAGGTCTTTGATCCTGGTGTTTGTTGCTTCCGGCCTCGGGAGAGTATAGGCATGTACCTTCTCGGCGAAATGCTGCTCAAGTGGCAAGGCCGCTATACGAATAGGAGGTATGCCTGCGAATTCCAGCAATGGATGTCCTGTGATCCACTCCGGCTCAGATAGGAGCACATCGCCCACACCAACGTCTACATGGAATTGCGCAAACAGGCGGTTGTCGAGATGAGCCTGGACCGAAAACCTCATGCCTCCTTCGGGTGGACCTTGCAGGCCGGCCGCAGAAGGAGCTATTGCAAACACGAACCAGTCGCCAAGGTCGCGCTCTGCTGAGATTTGCAGACGTTCGCGAACCACTCTCAATTGATCGGTGCCCTTTGGGAGAGCTCGGTTAGGCAAGGGGACAGCTAGGTCTATATCAATAGTTGCCCTGGCCGTGTCATGCAGGCGTAGCTCCAGCGAGTAGCCGCCTTTCAACACCCAGAGAGGATCGTCTCCTGCGAACATCCGAGCAAGGAAACGCTCAAACGCGACGCGGCGGCGCAGGCGCTGCAAGTCGATGCGCTCTCGACGGGATTGTTGTTTGAGACGCTCCTCCAAAGCAGTGCGGAACGCTTTCGCCGTCGCATAGCGTCCGTGGGTACCGGGGTTCGGATTGCTCTTATCGCTCTTATTGCTCTCGCTACTACCCGGCCTCATGTTCTTCCACTTCCTCCATGTCCCGCAACTCCGTAAATACGCTGTTCGGCTGCCTCAATGGCAGATATCAGCCATTTTCTCGCTTCGTCACTGGTGTCAGCCGCGAGAAGTTGGGCTGACCTTACAAGCCCCTTGTAGAGGGCGTCATAGACTGCGTCGGCAAGGTAGCTCCATCCGGAAGGGCTTTCCGCAACATCCAGCAGAGTTCTCAGTGGAGTGGTCACGCGATAACCATCATGCTGTATCCAGTCCTTTGCGGAGAGGCGAGCCTTGTGTAGAACGATACCGGAAGGTATCTGCTTTCGAAAGCCGAGTGGAACGGTCAAATGTATACGGGCCGGATTGGCATCACTCATTTCGTGGATGGCCAGTGCGCTTTCATGTGACACGACCGCCTGCGGCTCCCCGGCCCGGTTATGGCTGAGAAGGCTCAGAATTACCAGATCGTCTCGTTGCGGGTATGGATAGTTCCTGAGCCTGTAAATTCCACGCTCTATTTGGACCCAGTTGCCCCGGGTCTTGTGATAGTGCTGGTCTCTATAGGAGTAGCCTGCCTGCAGGGCCTGCTTGGCCGTAAAGTAGCCGCCCTGGTCCTCTGCGATTGAAATGAGTGCTTCTTCTTTTTCCATTGCTATTGCCCGTCACCCCCTACATAATCCACCAGCATTGTAAGTATTATACATCAACGCACCATGTTTTCTGCATAATACTTACATTTTTTGTAAGTATTATGCAGCTATGCCGGTCCGCATAGCGTCGGGTACTTCCACGTCCCTGGCCCGGTGCGATGTGTGCCCCAGTCAATAAGCCTCCAGGTCCTGGAGATAGACCGTCTCGCCGGCCGTCTCGGCCACGATTGTGAGGGCGCTGTCGTAGAACGGCTCTCCGCGTGTGCGTCGGCCGGTCGTTACGCCAGCCTTTTGACCAATCTGTCTGGCGGCTTCGGCTAAAACGATGGTCGCAACAAGGCGGTAACGATATGAATAATCGTGCACGGGGAGGTCCAGGTGAACAAAATTGACTGTTTTACCCAGTTGCTGCCAATCTATCGCTTCAACTTCCATGCCGCTCTCGTCAGGTACGACGAGCAGTTGCTGCGGACCCCTCGCAAGGTTAGCTTTGTGCAGCGGTACAGAAACGCGGGTGGGAGACGTCCGCACGACACAGACCTCCGAGAAGGCATAGTGGTCGTAACGACCGCTACCGCTGCCGCTACCTCTATTCCGAGTGATAGGTATCAGGCGGATCGGATTCCTGTGACGTCTGGCGGCCGCGCGTCCTTCGGCACTTATGCTTCTACCCGCCCCGAACCATACTCCATAGGAGTCGTCCACAAGCACCCGCTCCCAACCAAAGGCACAGGCGGAGCGAATAGAACTGCCAAGCTCCACGTGGCTGGCTCCTCCCACAAGCATCAATTCGGGGCGTCGCTTGCCGGGGTGTTGCGTCGTCCGAAGGCCGGTACCGCCGCCACGAGAAAGGTAGTAGAGCGCAACCGCTGACGCAGCCGCCACATTGAGACAGTTGACGCTACCGGGCCGGGCAAACATGGGTATCTGCACCCTATGGTGGGCGATTGATTGTATGTCGTGTGAAATCCCATGCCGCTCGTTTCCCATGACAACGGCGGGCACAAACCCGGACGGACGGGGGAGGCGGAAACCGTACACATCGGCAGCGCCCGGCAGGTTGTCGAACGCCACGATGGGTGAGTACTCTCTTGTAAGCTCATCAGTGGTGACGAAGCCGGGCAGCCGGTCCCGGTCCTCCCAACTGGCGGCAAGAGCATGCCTGTCCCTGAAGATGCACGAAGCACCAAACATACCGGCCGCATCCATCATTGCTTGCGCGTTACCCGGGTTCTCAATTCCATCTCCAACCAGGCTGATCGGAGTTCGTGTCAATGCTGCGCCTCCTGATCCTGATATGACTGACACTCCGTAAAGTGCCTGTATTGCTCGTATCGCGTCCGGCATCTCGAAGCGAATCTATCTGCATAGGCTTCATGATCAGCAGTGCGGGCAATGCGCGCAGGTCGCTTCCCGGTGTATTGCTGGAGCGTGTGGTGGGCGAGTTCGTGCATCAGGACGTCGAAGAGCATGAAATCGCGCAGCGCGGCGCCGGGCCAATGCACCACCGTTTGCAGACCACGGCTTACCTGCTCTATGGCTGCCCCGGCACGTGTGAGCTTCTCGAACTCCTTTTCGGCCAGGCTCCCCGGCAACACCCACGGAGTGCGAGGCTGTTCATAGAGGATAATCGTGCCTGGAACGAGCAGCTTGCCGAATATGAGCCTGCCACTTCCGGAACCGGCAGACGCCCGGGCAAGCACGACACAGCGCAAGCCATATATGTACTCCTCGCCGAAGAAGCGAAGCACCTCGATAATATCTCGCTTCGATGCCGGGTGGCAATGGCCGGCGCTCGGTCGCTGTACGACAACACGCGGTAGAGGGTACGGCACTCTATCTAAATGCTTTTCGCCTATTGCCAATATGGTGCCTTCCTCCTTCAACCGGCGCGCCTCGCGGTGCAGCGCAGTCATGTCGTTTGCCCCACGCGACTCATAGGGGGCACGAACTCGTGATGCCGCCAGAATGTGGCGGGGCCTTGTATGTTTGCTCCTGGACATTATCCTCCTTACTGAAACAGGTTTGCTTTTTACAAACGCGGGTCCACAGGCTCGCTTTCGAGAGCGAGCACGCCGAACACGCACTCGTGCACCTGGCGCAGAGGCTCGCCCCGCACGAAACGCTCCAGAGCGTCGATACCGAGCGCGAACTCACGCATGGCGAGGCCGCGCTTGGCCGAAAGTCCTCGTGAACGAAGGCGCGACAGGTTGTCCGGTGCGGTATACTCCGGCCCGTAGATGATGCGCAGGTATTCCGGGCCCCGGCATTTCACGGCGGGCTGCGTGATGCCGCGCTGGCCCCTGGCGATGAACTCGTAAGGCTTCACCACCATCCCCTCGCCGCCGCGACCGGTCATAGCCTCCCACCACCGGGTGCCTTCCGCCTGGCTCTCATCGTCCGTCACAGCCACCACTCTGTAATTGGTTGCCAGCAATAGCGCTTCGTCCTGGCGGCATATCTCGCGCAAGGTCTCCATGTGCCACACGTGATCTTTGTCTATGTGCACGTGCCCTTCAGTAGCGAGCAGGTGGAAAGGCGCTAGCTTGAGATCGTTGATCGAGTTGACAGGCCAGCAATAGTGACGGTACGCATCCACAAACTGCTGCGCCATTTCCGCCCGCCCTGTGTAGGTGTCGAGCAGAGCGCTGATGTCCACTCCACGCCCTGCCGCGCTCGCCAGAGCAGGCACAGCCTGGGATAGCGACACGCGCGAGGCAGCACCGACAGCTGCATACTGGTCTTGCAGCAGCTCCTGAGCTTTCGCGGACCAGGGCATCAGTTCGCAGTCGAGGCAAACCCAATCGGTGCCAAACTCACCCCAGGTGCCCGCCCCGTCGAGTGCCGACCGCAGGCGAGAGAGAAACTCGCTCTGAAGCGCATTGTCGTTGAAGAATGGCCGTCCGGTCCGGGTGTAGATTGTGCCGTAGCCCTGGCCCACCACACCGAATCGCCGCCGTGCCGTATCCTCGTCCCGGCAAACTATAGCTACCGCGCGAGAGCCCATGTGCTTCTCCTCGCACACTACCTTTGCTACTCCTTCATGCCTGAAGTAGGCGAACACCTCGGCAGGATGCTCCAGCAGTCCGGGCTCACGGCTCGTTTCGGTTGGCGACATGGTAGGAGGAAGGTAGATAAGCCACTTCGGGTCAACCGCGAAGCGAGACATTACTTCGAGTGCTGCGATGGCGTTCTCTTCCCTTATGAGCACGTTCTTTTGCAGCCGTGTATTGAGGTAGCGCTTGCCTGCCACGTCGGCCAGGTCCAGCACATCGTCGTGCCGCTGCTGTGTTGTGAGGAGGGGTGCCTGCACTTCCTCAGGGAGGAAAGGCTTTGGCGAGGCATAATAGGTATGCTCGGCGGTCACCGACACCAGCTCCCTCTCCGGGTATCGAAGCGCGGTGAGCTTGCCGCCCATCACGCAGCCTGTATCTATGTTGATTGTGTTGTTGAACCATTCAGCTTCCGGCACGGGAGTGTGGCCGTAAACGACTATCGCCTTGCCCCGGTATTCAGCCGCCCAGTTATATCGCACAGGCAGGCCGAACTCGTCCGTCTCTCCTGTGGTCTCGCCGTAGAGGGCAAAGTCGCGCACCGCGCCTGAGCCTCGTCCTTGCATCTCCTCTCGCAGGCCCGCGTGCGCTACTACCAGCTTGCCATTGTCCAACACGTAGTGGCTTACGAGGCTATCTATGAACTTCGCAACTCGCTCTCGGAACTCGGGCGTCTCCGTCTCCAGTTGCGCCAGCGACTCGGCCAGCCCGTGAGTAATCTGCACGTTCTTACCGTTGAGCTTGCGCATCAGTTTGATATCATGGTTGCCTGGCACGCAGAAGGCTACGCCGCTCGCCACCATGCTCATCACGAGGCGCAGTACGCGCGGCGTGTTGGGGCCGCGGTCCACCAGGTCGCCCAGGAAGACCGCTTTGCGGCCATCGGGAGGGCGCACATTGTATGTAAGCTCCGTACCTTCACGCTCGGCGGCGATCTCGTAGCCCAGCTTTACCAGTAGCGCACTCAGTTCGTCGAAGCAGCCGTGCACGTCGCCTATGATGTCGAAGGGTCCGTGCTCGTGCTTGAGATTGTTCCAGAGCGGCTGGCGCTCGATCTCAACCTCGGCCACCTCCTCAGGCGACTTCAGCACGAACGTATGACGAAAGCCCTCGCGCCGCAGGTTGGGGAGCGAGCGCCGCAGCATCTGGGTATGGCGGCGTACTACATGCGGCCCGAAATCGCGGTCCGCTCGTGTAGCGTTTCGCTCCTGGCAAAGCGATTCCGGCATATTGAACGCAATGGCCACAGGGATGACGTGGTACTTGCGCGCCAGCTCGATGAGAGGCTTGCGGCTCTCGGCCGAAACGTTGGTAGCGTCTATCACGGTCAGCTTGCCGGCGGCCAGCCGCTTGCTCGCGATATAGTGGAGCACGTCGAAGGCGGCGTTGGTGGCGGCCTGGTCGTTCTCGTCGTCCGACACCAGCCCGCGGCAGAAGTCGGATGACAGCACCTCGGTCGGCTTGAAGTGCCCGCGCGCGAAAGTAGACTTGCCGGAGCCGGATGCCCCGATCAGCACTACAAGAGAAAGTTCAGGTATCGTTATTTTCATTGTGCTCCACAACCACACTTTTCTATGGCATCAGCCAGATATTTGTCATCTGTTATCCGGCTCTTTATTCGGAGCAGCGCCGGACACAGTCGCGGGTCGGCTAGCTCGCCGGCAGCCTCATAGAGAAGCCCTTTGATATATGCCCAATCTTCATCTCCAGCATTTAGCGCAGAGAGATACTCTATCAGAGGCTCCACTCCTCTTCGATCTTTTTTCCTGGCTAGCCCAACTATTGCCTCGGCTCTGGTGTCGTCGTCTTCATCCGCAGTTCTGGCGGCAAGCGCCTCCAGGACATCGTTTGTAGTTTCCTCGAGCACTCCAAGACGAAAAGTGGCCCAGTCTCTCACGTCAGCGTCTACATCTGTGCTCAGTTGTATCAGCGTTGTGATGGCCCCTTCATTCAAGTCGCCGGTGAGGCCAAGTGCCACACCATTTCGCACATCTTCATCAGGATGGTCTTTCAGACGCATGATCGGTTCGTTGGCCCTTGCGTCATACATATGACCCAGTGCGATACAAGTTGCAGACAGGACGTCAGGCTCTGTCTCCCTGATGAGCAGAGACAACAACTCCTGCAATCGCTCGTCGTGGAAGACGTCAGAGTTGGTTCCGAGCTGACTTAACACGTTCGCGCCAAGTTCACGTTCAGCCGCATTGAGGCTTACACACAACCGCTCCATCCGATGCAGTATCTCAGGATTAGCGCGATACCAGAGCACATTTATGGCCTCCCAATACCTATCATCATCGTGACCTTCCGCACTCAGAGCTTGAGCAATCAGTTCCTCAGTAGTACGTGGGTCGTTCGCTTTCTCCCATCTGTAATTGGATCTCACCCCGGCCATCAGAAGTCGGTCAGCGAGCTCCAAAACATCTGCAGGCCAATACTCTTCAGGACGCGGCCTGCGTATTCCGGGCGCTCCCAGTTCAGGCCGGCAGTTGAGCACAGCTTCCTTCCATTGCACCGGTATACCGTCTACCCCAAATATGGCCCCGAGTAGCGCACCGGCAATGGCCGCGTTAGTGTCAGTGTCTCCGCCGCCCATTACTGTTTGTACAACTCCTTCCTCGAGTGTCCTGGCATGGATGGCCTGATAGAAGACGTTCTGGAGGGCTACCAGCACGTGTCCCTCGTGCCGCTCGTAGTTGGGCGGGTTGCCGGCAGCAGCCTCAAGCACTTTCGTAACTTCGGAGCTGCTGCCATGCTCTCTGCTCCATTCGAGCGCGAAATTATAGGCGGCATGCCCATCCAATCCTTCTCGGATGGTTGCGGCGGCGGTTACTACAAACAAAGCAGAAGCATCCTGGCAGACCCTGTTCGGGTGCGTCAAACAAGTATCAGCTCGCACGTAGCCCTCCAGAACGTCAGGCTTCAGCCAGCTACCCCAGATAGCGAGTGGACTCTGGCGCATCAGGGCACCGTTCGCCTCGCTGTGCGTATTTGCTGCGCTATGCGCTGCTTGACTGGCGCTTACCCCTTCTGAAATAGCTCGGACGATAGCGTCTACGGCCTGCCTGGTGGTGTTGCCTATATCGAAAGGCTCGCTCAGCCTCCAGTCTCCATACGCCCTTGCCGCAGCCTCTTCATAGTAGCCTTTGGGCAGGATGCTTCGGGCAAGGGCGAGCGCCATCTCCGAGTCATCGGTCGGCTGCCCGGCTACCGTACCCCATACCGGGCTGGGCCCTATCTTTCGCAGCCCCTCAGGATACTTGCGGGCAATATTAACCCTTGACTGGAACTCCACCATGCTGCCAAGGGCATCGCCGGACAACTGGCCGAGCAGGCAGCCTTGTGCCCGCCGAAGCCGATCAGCGTAGCGCTCCCTGGCCGCACCTGCTTCTTCAGTTTTAGCATTTGCACGCTTGTTGTCATCACTCACGGGTGAATACCCCCATCTGTGTCGGCGCGCCTACAGCCGCGTCTTCAGACCCAACGGGCAGGAAGCGGACCGAGTAGCCGAACTTCTCCGCCACGCCTGTCGCCCAGTCCTGGAACTCGGCTCGTGACCACTCGAAACGGTGGTCTCTGTGCCGGAACTTGCCCGCGGGCAGGCTCTCCCACATCGAGTTATATTCCCTGTTAGGCGTGGTCGTCACAACGACACCCGGGCGTGCAAACTCGAATAGCACGCGCTCGAAGGCAGCAAGCCTGGGTGGGTCCAGGTGCTCGATTACCTCCACCACGGCAGCCGCATCGAATCCTGACAGGCGAGCGTCCTTATAGGTAAGCGAGCCGTGCACCAGTTTTATGCGCTCTTTCTGCCTCTCGGGCATCCGGTCCATGTGCAGCCGCTCTTTCGCCTTTTCCAGTACCCGGTACGAGACGTCAACACCCACTATCTCGGTGAAGCTCCGATCTTCAAGCAGTAGACGGAGCAGCCTCCCCTCTCCACAGCCCAGGTCGAGTATTCGCTTCGCACCACTTGCCTTCAAGATGGACATGACCGATCCCAAACGCTGCTGGTTGAGGCTGATCTTTTCTTCGACCAGGGTCTCCTCAAGATCGTGCACCTCCTCCGCAACATCGTCATCCGGCGTGCCTTCAGCCAGGCGTGCAAGCGCGGCGGTGGTCAGGTGGCGCTGCCGCTTCAGATAGCGGTTGGTTATAGCTTCACGCTCAGGGTGCGCCGCCAGCCAGCCCGCTCCGAACTTGAGCAGCTTCTCTATTTCGTCCTCGCCCACCCAGTAGTGTTTCTCGTCGTCCAGCACCGGGATGAGCACGTAGAGGTGAGACAGCAAATCTCTCAGGCGCACCTGTCCCGCCAGTTCAACCGTGTAGTACGGGCTTGCTCCCCACTCCGGGAACTTCTCGTCTAGCTGATACCCTTCGATCGTTACCTGGTAGCCAAGGGGCTCAAAGAGTTTGCGAAGGAAATCGTCTCCCTCCTTACACGCTAGAGCAGCGATATGGACCGTCAGCGTCAGTGTTGCCTCAGCCAGATCCGGCCGCTCTTTGCTCCTGCCTGAAAGAGCGGTCCCGAAGGCTTTGGCAAGCGCCACGCTCATGAAGGACGAGGCCACGTATGGGCGGTCGTTCACATACTGCTCCAGGGAGAAGCCTTCGCCCGATGACCCCCTGCGACCTCGCACCAACCCTACCGGGTCCACATCGAGCAGGAGCGCCACAGTACAACCTCCTTCACTCGCTTCGGGGTAGAAGATGTACGCCTTGCCAAAGGATATCTCCAGTTCGTGCAGGCGACCAGGGTTCTTGTGCAACAGGTAGCCCAGGTCGGTAGCGGGCGACTCTGCTGTTCCTTTGTAGGTGATTGTCAGTAGCATGTTTCCTTCTAAGTGATCGTTATATAGGGCAATCAAGTATACAAAACGGGTGTGAGACCTGTAGCCTCACACCCGTCAGTCGTTCAAGCCCTTTTGCACGATATAGGTATTGCGCTAAGTCCCCTTCGAATCCTTATTCTTATGATCCGGCTGCCTGGAGTATATCACACGCACGGTCAATCGCACGCCGGAGTTGGCTATCGACCGGTTGGCGCGTGATACTCAGCACGGCATAGGGGAAGTCACTGATGAAATCGGAGATCAATCGGAAGGAATAGAGCAAACAGGAGAAACGGAACACTAAGAACAACAGGTGAAAGGGGGACAGGGAGATGGCAAAGGCAAAGTCAGGAAAGAGGCGCGGACCCGGCGACGGTACAATCCGTAAGCGCACGGACGGCAGATGGGAAGGCCGGCTGAGACTCGGCTATGAGAGCGGGAAGATGAGATGGAAGTACATCTACGGTAAGACCTGGCATGAAGTCTCCGACCAGCTCAAAGCCGACCAGCGTGCTCAGCAGCAAGGGCTGCCCATCGTGGTTGAGCGCCAGACGGTAGCCGAGTTTATGACCAGGTGGCTGGAAGATTCTGCACATCCCAGAGTTCGACCGAAAACTTATGATAGCTATGCCCAAATTGTGCGCCTTTATATAGAGCCGGAAGTGGGTCATATCCAGTTGAGCAAGCTCAGCCCCCAGGAGATACAGCAACTCCTGAACAAAATGCTCAAGAAAGGGCTGTCGCCTCGCACCGTCCGGTACTGCCTTGCCGTTCTGAGGATGGCCCTGGGGCGAGCATTCAAATGGTCGCTTCTGCCGCGCAATGTAGCACTGCTGGTCGACCCTCCCAGGTCGCGCCGTTACGAGATGCGCGCCCTCTCCCCTGAGGAAGCCCGTACTTTCCTCAACACGGTAAAAGGCGACCGTCTGGAGGCCCTCTATTCGGTGGCCATCGCGCTTGGCCTGCGCCAGGGTGAAGCGTTAGGGCTGCGCTGGGAAGACGTCGATGTGGACAAGTGCACATTGCAGGTGAGATACGCCCTTCAGCGCATAGACGGCAAACCCCAGCTTGTCGAGCCGAAGACCCAAAAGAGCCGCCGCACCATCTACATGCCCCAGGTGACTGTGAACGCCCTGCGTACCCATCGCGTCCGCCAATTGGAAGAGAGATTGGCCGCGAGCACCCGCTGGAAGGAGAACGGGCTGGTCTTCACCTCCACAATAGGCACACCCCTCGACCCACGAAACGCCTTCCGCCTCTTCCAGGAGGCTCTACAGCGAGCGGGCCTTCCGCACATTCGCTTCCACGACCTGCGCCACACATGCGCCTCCCTGTTGTTGGCTCAGGAAGTACACCCTCGCGTGGTGATGGAAACGCTCGGCCACAGCCAGATCAGTCTCACGATGGATACATACTCTCATGTGATCCCGGCTCTGCAGCGAGATGCCGCCGACAGGATGAATGAGCTGCTCAGCAAAGGGTAGGGAGGCGGATTGGTTTGGGACGGCGAGATACAGTCGAGAAAGGACCGGCTGGAGGGGTTACATTGTTATACCCGGGTATCGTTGCGCGGCCCGTTATTATACTTTTGGGGTGGAAAATATAATAACGGCGCGAAGGCAACTGAAATCGGGGTCCCTGGACGGGTGAAGATGCATAATAGGAAAGTGAACTGCCTGGCTTTTCGCCTCCTCTTTCGCGCATCGTTGGCTACTTATTTCGGGGACGTGAGCCTGGCCAATTCTGTTAGAAACTGCTCTACCACGGCGGTCGCCGCCAGCCGGTTCTGATCATATCGTGCGGGGTCATACTGAAAGCGTGCATAGCTGATGGGACCATCCTTCTGCTCGCCGGCCGTAGAATCGTCCGACGCAAAGCGACTCCTCAGTATTTCCACCGCCCGAGGTATAAGTGGCTCGCCGGTCGACGCTTGCATGCTTTCGGCGAAAGCTTTCGCTACGGAGGCGGGACCGTCCTTATAGTATTGAAGGCAATATATGAGGTCGTTAGCGTCTTTCGGCTCCCCGCGGTCGTCGTAGGCTAACGCCTTGAGTACGACAAATGGGACTATATTGGCTACTCGTATGGTTTCCTCAGTAACCCCGCCATCGTCTAGCAATTGGGCTTTGAGCGTAACAGTGATGTAATCCTGGATCGCCAGGTGAGCTCCCGGTATGCCGAGCGCTGACAGCCGCTTCTCCTTGGGGAGCGGCCCTACACGACCGCCCCGGCCAGGCTCAGCGTCCTGCAAAAGGTCCACGACCACAGTTATTTTGGGTGTGACCTCTCTCGACCAACGCCAATGCTCAGGCGTTACTTCATCCTCGTCCGTTCGCTTTGTCACACGTTTGAATCCGGCGTCCTTAAGGTTTTGCTCCAACCGCTTGTATGCGCCGATTTCACCGAATATGGCAACATCGAGCACAATATCTACATCCTGAGTTCCCATGTAGCCTTCCCGCTCCTCTTCCTCGCCTGAAGGCCCGATCAAGTATATTGGCGCGAGGCCACCCACAAGATAGATACCCCTCTTCCAGGGGCCAAGGTAGCGCAACAAGGTAACCAGAGTTCGCTCGCAGAACTCTGAATAATCGTCGCTATAACCAGATCGATTCTGTGGCTTCATATGGTGGTATTGGTCCTCTTTAGTAGTCTTCAGTAACCTATCTTGGCGCTACGCAAGTGTTCCGCTTGCTCCTTGCCACGCCGGGGCCATGCCCACAGATCCAGGTAAAGCTGTATGTTGCTGGCGACTTCTATATCCTCAACGTTTTGCCTAAACATCAGCGGCGCTCGATCGCCACTTACTAGAAAGGTGATATTTTCGCCGCTCTCGACCGGTTTGAGGTCGCCTCTATCGGCAAGTTTGGCAATGTCTGTTGGTTTAGCTACCAGGATATGCAGATTGTCAACGCTTGTGGCATAAGGAGCCACATATTCCGCCCCGGAAGCGAGCGTCAGAGCATACTCGATCTGGCCGTCGTGGAGCAGATTGAGTATGTCACTCTTAAGTTTGCCGCGCGACTGGGCCCAACGATAGAAGCGATGGGTTTTGTATTCCTTCAGGGAATGCTCTCCTGCCCACGCATCAAGCAGTGCGCCTGGCCTGGTTAGAGTGCGCACGGTTGCGGGTCCGCTTCCTGCTTTCTCCGCCCACAACTGGGTCTCCAGGAACGTGAATACCTCATGGACGGTCGAGGGCGATACATCTGCTATCTCGGCCAGTTCCTGAACATGCCATTTTCGGTCTGGTTCTAGGAGCATTGCTTGAAGAACCTGAGCCGTGCTGCCTCGATAGATTTTACGGATTGATCTCTCTATCTTCCCTTGCTTCAATTGGTCAACAAAGTAAAGTGCCCAGGGTACCTCAAGGTATAGGCTCCCCGACTGGTCCCAGTAAGCTAATCCTTCATCACGCAGAAGCTCACGGCTGGATCGTGAGATAGCGAGGGCAGCGACCATTCGAACGATCGGGGTGGTCGGCGTAATTTCGCCTGCGTAGCTCACCATTTTAGCCTGCCAGGCTACGGCCCGCGCATCACGAGGATAAACGGGCGCCTTCACCTCTACGAGTATTAGTACTGGTTTCCCTTTTATATCGGCGCGCAAACCGATATCAACTCGTGATCCATTCTGAGCGAGTGGTTCCGGCTTCGTAGAGTGGATCTCGACGCCAGGCAGATCGTCCAAGGCTGCCCGTAGATCGTGAAGCAATATGCTGTTATCCATTCGCTCTGCCATGTCTTTTCCTTATTCGCGAGACATGCTATATTCGCTGTACAGCGAATATAGCATGTCTCGCGAATAAGTGCAAGATACCGAGAAAATCCGAACTTTATCTGTCTGTCGATCCAATAGGAGCTCGGAGGTTAGTACCTTGACAGCAATTCCAAGGAACACGCAAGACCGTCCTTTGGACGTCCGACCTCGAAGATATTTGTCGCGCAGATCAGGCATTCAGCTCTGACTATCGAATTGCTACCATCCTCTGGTGCAATGTTGACTAGTTTGCAGGACATGGGATGATTAGGTCCGGTGAGAGCCCTTTCTAGGATTAGCACGGCGGCACTGGCGCTACTCGACAGCAACAAAATGACACGCTGCAGCAAGGGTTTCTTAAAGTCGGCCCTCGCGTAATGCTTTGGCTGGCATGATGAAATCCAACTGAGGCTCGCTTCCGATGAGCCAAGTTTGGGCAAAGCCGGGCACTTCGAGCCGATCTATAAGTTGTAGGATCTCGTAAGCGACTATCTGGCGGCGTTTACTCTTCTGATTGCTGTCGATGGCATCTCCTCTTGCCCAGTGCTCGATGGTATCCTCATCCTGATCGAGGATATATGCCAGGAGTTCCGTCGAGATGGCGTCGCACAAGGCCTGCGCCATCTCGCTGGGTGGGCTAAGCTGCACTTGGTCGTGCACATCGCTCACAATCCGAGCGAACGTCTCTTCTCTCCGGTTCGAAATGTTCACGTCCATGGCAGCAAACAGGTACCCGAAAGTGGGATCGTTCAAACTTCTATGGGTCAGCACAAGAGGAAACACCCTACAGCCGCACTAGTATATTATGCCAGCCCCGTCAGGAGCCTCAACCTATCTAGCCTGACTGTCATCGCATGCATGCTCACCTGAAAAGACGTGGCGAGTTCGGTAATGGCGTCTTCATCTAGAACGTGTAGCGGTTGGTTATCCAGGCGCTTCACCAGCACGTGTTTTGGCATAAGCAATTCGCCGGCAAACGCATTGGCATCGATCTCTCGAAAACGAGTACCCTCGGAGGAGCGTTTGCCTCTGTAGTAGATGGAAGCACCATCGACAAATAGATCGGCGTCATCGCTGTGCAGGAGGTAATGCCCAATCTCATGAGCAATGCTAAAACGTTGGCGTGGTACCTGATCATTCTCGTTCACTGCTATACTTGCGCGTTTCCCTTGCACCACTAGCATGCCCGATACGGAACTCTCAAGCGGGAGGTGCCGTACAGATACACCCAGACTCCTGGCTATGGCTACGACATCAATGGGAACACTATATCCGCCCGCCTCCAAAATCTCGCGGGCCAGGCGTTCAGCACGCACAGCGCTCATATGTAACTACCCTGGGTTTGCTTAACTTTCCTGACCGGAGTCTTGCTCATCAAGTTCCCGGCGCAACATTTCGATGGTATCAGACACGGATGAAGGCAATACACCAGGGTTGCTGTGTTCGAACCTTTGAGGCGTTCTTACGAGCGTCACTTCTGCCATCGTAGGCAAAACGGTGCTGACTTCCACACCAAGCACTGCACATAGCTTATAGAGCGCATGAACTGAGGGCCGCTGCCGACCACGCTCGATGTTTGCGATTGACGATCTGTCTACGCCGCTCAGCCGCGACAGATAAGCCTGAGTCATTCGCTTTTCGTCACGATGTTGCTTCAGGCGTTCTCCAAGGACTTTGTACAAGCGATCCTCAGACGTTTCTATCTGTCGCATACCCGTCTCCACGCCCAAGAGTATATGCGACTCCGTCCAAACCGTCAAACACTCGCCCCGGTAAGATTCCCCTAATGTTGCCTAGACAAACACGTTTTCCACATAGAAAATCCACAACAAGGATGTGGTAGGATGCGGTACGAAGGTTAGCAGTCCAGCGATCCGACTGCCAAACGGCTTTCGAAGGAGGTGATCAGCCATGAGATACCACACAGGGCAGCAGGCTCCAGTCTCAGGCGCCTATGCCTGGGACGGCTATATGGACGACACCTTTTCTCCCGCACCTACGGCGGAGGAACGTGTCATCAGGCTCACAAGCGGCGAGACTTTCCCGCCTATCAGGTCGTGTGATAAGGCGGCATACTGGCGCCTGACTTAGGTCGTGCGGCGGCCCCAACAGGCGGTCGATCGCGCTTGCGGGTTAGGGATGCACAACGTCGTGCAGCCGAACCCCCGCGGCATTTAAGAGAGAACCAGCTACTATTACTATTGGAGTCAAAGTAGACGATGACTATACCGGAAGCGCAATTGGAAACCTGGTCCCACCAGGGACCCACACTTGGTGCTGCTGCGACGCGGCAAGCCGTCTATACCGCTCTGGGCTCAACCGTAAAGGCGCGAGGCCTTGAAGGTAAGAACTTCGATGTCTATTTGCAAGGCTCATACCGAAACGATACAAACATCCGAGGCGAGAGCGATGTCGATGTGGTTGTGGAGCTTCAAACTACATTCCGTTCCGATATAAGCCGGCTGACAACGGGCGAGCGTGTCACATTCGCTAAGAAGTACCCTGGTTCGGCTGAATACACTCTTGAGACCTTCAGAGCGGATGTCCTGGCGACCTTGCGTGCCTACTTCGGCTCATCAGCAGTGACCGAACGAAACAAGTGCATTAACATAGCACCGAACGGCAGCAGGTTGCCCGGCGACGTCGTAGTGTGCCTGCAATACCGCAAATACACCCACATATCAGAAGGCTATGGTGGTGAGAACTATATACCAGGTATCTGGTTCGTCACCCGCAGAGAGCGCCGCGAGATCATCAACTACCCTAAGCCCCACTACGAAAACGGCGTGAAGAAGCAAGCGAGCACCAACGAGTGGTTCAAGCCTACCGTGCGAATGTTCAAGAACGCCCGCACGTATATGGTAGATCGGAACCTCATCGACAAAGACCTCGCACCTTCCTATTTTCTGCAATGCCTGGTCCATAACGCACCCGACAAGTCCTTTGGGCAGTCGTATCAGGCTACCTTCATAAACGTGCTAACCGCACTGGCGAAGATGGATACCCAAACATTCATCTGCGAAAACGGCCAGGTTCTCCTGTTCGGAGATACTCCTGAGCAGTGGAAAGTCAGCGATGCTATCAACTTTATGGGCGCGCTCGTGAAACTGTGGGAGGAGTGGAAGTAGATGGAACATCTCATACCTACCACGGCCATTGAGCGTTACTCGGCAGCCCCAGCTCCATCTACTGTGGCAGCCGTAAAGTCGCTGCACGAGAATATTCGGAGCCTTTTAGGCAGCGACTACGATACCTTCTTACAAGGCTCATACAGAAATGACACGGGAGTGGCAAATATCAACGATGTAGACATAGTCGCATTGCGCAACTCTACATACAGCGGCGAATTCAGCCAGCTCAGATTCTCGGAGTCTGTCTCCTGGCAGACGATATTTGCAAGGCTCCAGGCATCACTGGAATCCTACCCCGATTACAGAGGCAAAACGGAAGTAGGAGTCAAATGTATAACTGTAAAGACAGGCTTCAGGGCCGATGTCGTGCCTGCTGTAAGGATTGACGTAGACGGCAATGATCCGATCGCCATCTACTCTTTCCGGGCGGGCAGGGAGCGAAAGAACTACCCGCGAGTACATTACGAGAACAACGTCAAGAAGCAGGTACGCACCTCCGGCACTTATAAGCCCACCGCGCGGATGTTCAAACGATGGGCCAGAAACTGGTTCGAGGGAACCAAAGTAGCTCCTTCTTTCTACGTAGAGTGTCTGGTGCATAGTGTGCCGGATGAGCTCTTCGTAGCTGATGGCGCGTTGGCGTTCTTCCTGGTGGGCCACCACATAAGCGAAAAAGTGTCCCTCAGCTCCGTCGTAATGAGCGTCGCAGGAGACAAAGACATCCTGGTAACAGATGAATGGGACACAGCTCGCTACGAACAGTTCCGAACGAAACTGGACGATGCAATAACGTGCGTAGCCCAGGCGCTGAAAGCAACAACTTTAGCAGATGCACAGTATTTCTGGAGAAAAGCATTCAATGAATGATGGCACACCTTTCCGAATCCTATCTCTAGACGGCGGCGGAATCCGGGGCATGTTTTCCGCAGCCTTCCTGGCGCACATCGAGAAGCACTCCCACAAGATGCTTCGTGACCATTTTGACTTGATTGTGGGGACATCAACAGGAGCGATCATTGCCCTCGGTCTGGCGGCAGGGTTGCCTGCGTCGGATATTCTGACGTTCTATGAAGAACGTGGGCCGGTCATATTCTCGAAGGGCAGCTTTATCCGACAGCTGTTTCGCGCCAAGTATGACAACAAGCAGCTTATCGAGGCGCTACGCGAAGTCTTTGGAGAGAGATGCCTCAACGATTTGACGGTTCCGGTGTGCATACCGAGTTATGAGCTCGTCCAGGGGTGCCCGCGTGTTTTCAAGGATAATCACCACCTTGGCCTGCACTGGGGAGGCGATAAGCTAATCTGGAAGGTTGCTTGCGCTTCTGCGGCTGCACCGACATATTTCCCCGCGTTCCAAGTTGACAGAGCAGATAGTCATATTGATGGCGGAATTTGGGCCAATAATCCGGTGCTTGTCGGGATAACTGAAGCCGTCAAGTATTTTGGCCAGCCATTGGAGAATATATCCGTTCTCTCGGTCAGTACAGGGTCACAGGCATTCCGCCTTACATACGAAACATCAAGGTCATTAGGTTTGATAGGTTGGGCTCGTCGTGGCCGATTTCTGAATGCTGTCTTTGGAGCCCAGTCACAGTCTGCTCATTTTGCGGCGCTGTTCCTGCTCGACGACACCAGGTATCTACGCGTGGACCCGGACTTGTCCGGATCGATACCGTTGGACGGCTACAAGCAAGCCACTCAACTCCTGGAACGTGGGGCACAAGAAGGAAGAACTCACCTCAACAAGATCAATGATTTCTTTCTCTCCAGCCCTCGCACAATGCCTGAGCAATGAGCAGTTTTGCGCAAGTCAAGTGTCCGCAGATAGGGAAGATACAACGCCTAATCGGTTCCTCGTTTGGAAAAGTTTGGCAAAATCGGAGCTTTGCAACCAGCGGGCGTTGACTGGCGGGGGTTGACAAGCGCAGGCTCTGGTGCTATACTATGGAAACAGAGCGGAAATTAAGCGGCAATATATGGGAAAGTATGGCATTGGAGCATATGATGGTGAAGTCAAGGTCCACAACTGAAGACGTATCGGTGGAGCGTTCAGCACGCAGCGAGGAGTATACCGACGCTGGTAGGCGCCACGATGCGGACGATGACTATGTACTCCGCAGGGCTAGACGTGTCCGTGGTGGTATCACAGCATACCCTCTTCCAACGCCTGAGCCCGCCCCTAGGCAGGAGTGGGAAGCGCTCTTACGCCACGAGAGTGTACGGGAAGCGCTTTACGGGCTCGATGCCGCCTTACAGGCTGCGAGCGCGACCGAAGCGACATCCATAGGTCCGATCGTGATAGGATCATTCCAGCGGCGAACATCTGCGCGTGGGCTGCCGGATATCGATATGGTAAGCACTTGGCATGGGCAGGTATGGTCTGGACAGGTGAAGACCCTGGAGATGCCGGATCTACCCAATCTCATAGACCTGACCGCCATACTTGCGGATGTAACCCTTCCGGAGGGAATGCAGCTTCTGTATGAGGGCCGTTCGGTAGCTGACGCCGAATTCTGGAAATATGCACTGACAAGGGAAGTTCAGGCTCGAATAATCAACGGCGTAACGGAACTGGTGACTTGGCTTACGGAACTAGAGCAGGTACGGAACGCCCTGGTGCATGGTCTTAAATCTGCTTCGGAGCCAGCACGCGCGATACGATCAGAGGTACCTGAAGCGGCCACAGCCTCGCCTCCCGCTTCTACTGCAATTATCAATGACATGTCGAGTGGGTCGGATGATGTGTGTGTGCAGACCGATGCTCCTCTGGAAGAGGCCCTTAGCGATGAGCACCCTCAACTCCTCGCCATGTATCGAGAGGCCAACACCGTCGGACTGCGAGAGGTAACGGTCCGTCTACGCGAGTTGTTCTCTAGCAAGGAGCTTGCCTACATGGCAGACACCTCCACGCGGACGATACGCAATTGGTTGGCTGGCGCGGTCGAGCAGGCCCGTCCTGAGGCGGCCGGTAGGTTGCGGGCAGCCTTTACCTCTATGCTCATCCTGCAGCAGGAGGAAGCGCCTTCGGTCATAAAGAACTGGTTTACCAACACCAACCCTTACCTAGATTTCCATGCACCCGCGCAAGTTATCCGTGACGGTCAGCTACGGGAGGCCATCAAGGCAGCGAGAGTGTACGCCGAGTATGCGGGAGCGTGACCGTGTGCCAGGCAAGCCGGCGGATTTGATGTTCTGATGGCAGTACGTCCTCGACCTACTCCACGTGCACGGTCAGCACGGTCAACTCAATCCTCTATGTCGCATCCTTTACCCGGAAGCCAACTGAGCCAGCAGCCCGGTCGCTCTACGATCCCGCCCCGTCCACCGGGGAGGCTGCCGCGGGCTGGGAGCGCCGGGTTCGTCTTCGTGTCTCCGCCCACGAGCCCCCTGGCTCGTGTCGGCAGGAAAGGGAGGGATCTCTGGGTTCCGAGAGACTGGCGTGACGTAAACCCCAAGACTCATACCTTCGGTAACCGCTTTGATGATCCCGGAGGTGTCTATGTCCCTCCTGTTCCCGAGGCGCAGCGCTTCCAGACGCTGTACTGCGCCACTCGGCTAGCGGGATCCATCGCGGAAGTGGCTGCAGGGGAGCAGCCCGCAAGAGACGTGGTCGCGGCGAGCGGGTCCGTCCGCGCTGGCGCCGGCTATCTGAGTACGGACTGGTGCGCCTCCAGATCCGTTTCATATTCAGCGCTCGACCCTTCGCTGCTGTTCGTGAATGTGATCGCAGCGGGCACTATGAACGAGCTAAATCGCTTGCGCAGGCTGGCCCTGGTTGCCCGGGACGTGGGTATCGCGAAGATAGATCGCGGAGCCATTTTGGGCGACAAGCGGCGCTTTACGCAGGAGATCGCCCGCATCGTGTACGAATTGCCTGTCTATTGGCTGGTGGAGACGCCCGGCAGCCCTCCCCGCGTGGTAATACTGGCGGGTATCCAGTACGAGTCCCGTCACCCTAACGGATGGGAATGCTGGGCGGTATTTTGCGACCGGCTGATCTGCGGGCCGATAAGCTATGAGCCGCTTGATCTGATGGACCGGGAGGTGCTCCTGGCTGCTGAGGATCTCGGACTCCATATCAAGGTCGGTCCCGGTAACCGCAAGCGCGACTACGCTCGGCCCCAGGATCTGCTGGCGCCGATAACGAGTGCAAAGGGCGCGACTGTTCCTTGAAGCAGGTAGGCACATACAAACGGCGACAGCAATACTCGCAAGTTGTAAACATGACTGGAAAAGTACAAGCTATAGCACAGCTAGGGTTCGCTCTTGAGCGGCTGTCGGAACGAAATGCCCAACACAAGTGGGACCACACATGCTGATAAGTACCCTGTACTCGAATATGCCGCAACATTCTACCCCGCTACACTTGGACTGAGGATGTGCCTCTCACAATCAGAGGAGACACCCAGGTTGCCGCAAGTATACGAGAGGCGGCACTCTACATGGGTTTTGAGGTGGAATATAACCCTCCATCCTGACGCCGTTCAATCGGCGGATCTTTCGTTCGCTACGCACGTATGCACTACCGAGTATTGGAGTTTATATGGCCAAGAGTGATCTAACGAGAACAGGTGCCCGGCGGCTGGGGGATGAGTATCAAGACCTCATCGCTGCAGATATCCTTGTTACCTGGCTAGAGCACCCGACCCGCTACGAGTGGGTGAAAGTAGAGGCCGACGATGCGGGCTTCCTCGATGATGTCGTTGCACGAAGGAGCGATGGGATGCTTGAAGTCAGGCAGGTGAAGTTCTCAACTCATCCCGACGCAGAGGACGATCCCTGGACATGGGACAAGCTCTTGGAAACTTCGACAGGGAAATCCGGAAGGGAGACTACTTCCCTTCTTCAGAAGTGGTCGCAGTCCATAGAAAAGCTGTTGGGTGAAGGCATGGAGTTCGATGCCTCGCTTGTGAGCAACCGCAGACCTGCACCGGAGATTGAGGAAGTACTGTCCGCAGATGGTTTCGTTGACTTCGACCAAATCCAGAGTCTGAGCACAAGGGACGCTATTTCAGGCCAGCTTGGGGGTGTTGACGCAGCGTGTTCATTCTTCTCAAGATTCAGGTTCTCGCTCGATCAACCCAATGTTCACAACCTGGAAGAAACACTGCGTCGTCGCTTCTATCGGTTGGGCGGTACTGACGCAGGCTGGCTGAACCTCAAGGATGAACTCCGCTCATGGGTCTACTATCGTAGCCTCCCTCCTCCTGAGGGTACAATTCATCTGCAAGATATCAGAACCGCTGCGTTGTGGTATTCCCTGCAGCCTCTGACGCAGAAATTCGAAGTTCCTGTGGATTATGTGCTACCCTCGGAACAGTTTCACGAAGCACTGCTGGAGAAGTTGGCGGGTTTGCGTAGCGGTTGTTTAGTGCTGACTGCACCGCCGGGATACGGCAAGAGCACGTACTCAAGCAGATTATATCAACTCTTGCGGGAGGTAGGTACGCCGGTCATCAGGCACCATTACTTTCTATCTTTAACGGATCGTTCAGGATGGTCGCGCCTTGATCATGAGCGCGCAGCCGGGTCACTGATGTACTATCTCTCGCTAGAGCACTCCGAAGCTCTGGGGCCTCTAGCATCGGAGAACCCTCACCCAAATAAGGGCGATCTGACTAAGTGGCTTGAGGCATGTGGCAGTTATTACGCGGCCCGCAACCAATCGCTGGTTGTCATAGTTGATGGCCTCGACCACGTTTGGCGAGAGCGCAAGTCAATAGAAGAGTTGAATAAGCTTTTAGGTCTGCTCTTGCCTGCTCCTGATGGCGTGGTTTTTTTCCTCGCAACACAACCTGTTGATGATGAACAATTGTCACCAGCGCTGTTTCGTGCATCTTCACGGGACGAATGGATCTGGCTCCCTTTGCTTGACCACGGGGCCGTCACACAATGGTTGCATCACCACGAGAAGGAGTTGGCAGACCCAGGTGAAGAGACGCTCCCCGAGCACATCTTTACAGACCTGGCAGATGCCTTCTATCAGAAGAGCAAGGGACATCCGCTGTACTTGCGGTATGCACTCAAGGCTTTGCAGGAGCAAAAGATTCCGGTCACACGCACGAACGTGGAAGCACTCCCTGGCTGCCCACACGAAGATATCAGCGAATATTACTTGGAGCTGTGGCGCGCTTTGCCGGAGGAAGGTCGTGCTATTCTTCACCTATTGGCGGCGTGTCCCTTTGCCTGGCCACGCAGGGGCATTCTGGATTGCCTCGATTCTTCCGGGCTCAATCGGAGTCAAGTAAACAGCGCCTTGAGGCAAATAGAACACATGCTGGTGCGAGATGAGCTGGGTCTACGGCCCTTCCATGGTAGCTTGCTAGTGTTCGTAAGAGCCCGACCAGAACATGAAGACTATGCCGCAACCCAGATTCAACTGGCGCTACAATGGCTAAGTGGGAAAGCGCCTGATTACTGGCGATGGGCGTATGCGTGGCTCTTGACAGCAGAGTTAGGGGATAACCTGCCTATCTTGAAAGGCCCTAGCCGCCAGTGGACTGTCGAGGCGATTGCTAAGAGGCGTCCCAAGCAGGAGATCGACGATATTCTATCGAGTAGTATCAGGACCGCCTTACGCTGTGGCGATCTACCACGCGCCATCGAGGTTGGGTTGTTGCGTGAGTATTGCCTGCACTACAACACAGAGGAATTTAAGAGCCTAACGATTGAGATGCTGCTCTACCCACAGCTTTTTGTGGGAGACGATCCTCACTTGCGAGCGAGATTGCGAGCATATCGCAGCGAACTGATGGACGGCGAACTGGCACTCCTAGCTGAGGCCGAAGCTGCCAGGGGGAACACAAGAGAAGTGGAACTCTGTTTTGAAGAATTGCAGAGCAGGCTAAAGGATGGACGCACTCGTAACTCTCGAGGGATCTCGTCTCACTGGAGGACACAAATCGATCCGATTATGAGAGTAGCCGCGCAAGCGGACTACCCGGATCCTGAGCATATTATTCGCTGGGCAATTCGTAACCGCGATCGCGGTTACACCCGTGAAATGCTGTCCATGTTCGGCTCTTATATGAGAGCTGCCCACAACATAGCAGGTACGCGCAGAGCGCAAACGATAATATCAGCACCAAGTGCTCACGAAGACGAAGGAGAGAACGGTCAAGGCGATATTCTTGCCATCAACCTGTCTCGAGATGAGAAATCAGGGTTGCTGAAGTCAGCTGTGCTGCTTGCCCTGGAAGAAGCTATCGATTTGGACGACCTGCTACTGAAGGAACACAATGCCAACGATCCATTCTTTGCCATTTACGCTGCGCTACGGAAGAAGCTTGAATATTCTCCGCAGAGCTTTGAGTTTCCGGATGCTGGCTTGCTCTCCTTGAAGCCGGTTGATCATTATGAGCGCTCAGGGGACGTAAGTGGTTTCTTCCACCAGGCATTCTTCTGCTTCTTAGCTAATCACCTTTGGGGTAACGGTGCTCGCAACACGGAGTGGCTGCGAGCTATAAACAGGGGCACATGGGCAGACGGATTTCTCGATAAGCTCCAACATGTCGCTGCAAGCCTCTCGGAGATGCTACGGGCTGGCACGTCGCCGTCGTTTGGCTGGTTCTATAATGGGTGTGCTGCCTTCCCCAAACCAGACTGGGCGCGGGACCATGATGAAGATGCCCTCAAGTACAGTACTGCTGCGTCCAGGGCTGCTGTGCGGATCGGCCTGGATATTTTCTGCTTGTTTAAAGCCGTAGATGCAAACACTGTAGTTACCCAGGCAGACCTGGAGTGCGCGTTTACCTCAGGGTATTGCTATGTAGACGCTTGGCTGGAGGCTTATGTCGCCAATCGAAGGCCCTGCCTGCAGGCCGGAGCAGTTTCCTGGTTGCTTGAGGAACAGGAGCGGCTGCTTGCTACGACCATCGACCATTTCACCAATCGTGCCGAGCGGTATGCTACGCTTGCGTCAGTTGCGGCCCTACACAATATGACAGATGAAGCCAGACACCTCAGCGAGCAAACAGCTGAGAACCTGGTGTCACATGGCAACCACAAAGATATGCTGTTCAACGATGTCTTTGAGGCAATAGAAGCTTGCCACAATGCCTACAGCTCCGAGCCATCGAGTAACTGGGACGCATATACGAGATCCTGGCTACTACAGGTTGCCCCCGCCATCGCTGAAATCACTGAGTACACGGATGGTGATGAGACTGGCCATCTCCCTCGTTATCTTGCGAACTTACTGGCCAAGATCGCCCCCGATCTGCTTCCGCCTTATTATGAATGGCTGACGAGCAGAGATGAATACTACAACGCCCTTCATGCTTTCCATACGTTCCTCGAAACCTCAAACCTGTCGGATCCAGTCAACCAAGCCATAGCAACGACGGCAGTGGACGACAAGAGCTTATCCATACTTGCAGAAAGAGCACAGGCAGGTGACGCGGGCGCAAAAACAGCTCTCTCTTCGCTGTTGGCACTCCTGGGCCCCAACGCACTAAACCGGAGGCCACCTGAGGACTCAGATGGCAGCGCATCAAGGCACGACTATACCGAGAGGGTTGTACCTCCTGGTGACTACCCTCCTGACGAACTGGAACGATTCCTGGATGTTCTCAGAGAGGAACATGTTATCTACTTCGACAGATATGTTGAAGCCTGGATAGAGCATTGGAGCCGAGCAGGTCACAAGGAAGAAGTTTTCAAGGCACTTGAGGCCGCGGTTGCCCGCGGCTTGGATATCAGAAGCTATGACGCGCTCTTCGAACTGGTGCTCACGCTGTATGGTAAAGACCGTGCTTACGAGTGGCTTGTGCGGGCGCACTGTGAGGATGCAGGCTGGGAAAGGTACTTCACCGACAAGGATAGAGCCGTACGGCGATGGCACATCGTCAAAGAGCATTACCCGGAGCGCTGGCACGATTTCCTGCGTGACACGCTCTCACAAGGCACAAGGTACAGATCGCTCACTATGGGGCACAGTTCGCTCGTGCGCATAGTGGAGTATTGCATATTCATGCGACAGCCAGAATTGGTCAAGCAACTCATGGGGACGATGCTTGCTGGTTCGTTGGATTCGGTGTCGCCGTTAGCGCTCCCAATCCCCGAGTGGTCCATCAAGGAGGGAGAGTGAGATCCACATGAGTCTGAACACTCAGCTTTCGTTGCTCTTTGCGCGACTGGCGTGGCCTTCTGGCCTGGCTAGAGAACGGGCCTGCGTCGCAATTGCTCATCTTCTCTTGGATCCTGGATCCTCGGAGGCAACAAAGTCATATCTCATCAAGTACCTACAAAGCCAGCCGTTAGAGAACCTGGCCGGAACGGGACTGCTTCCATTACTGTACGCCCGTGAGCGGGATAGTGCTGCTACTGAAGCAACTGAAGCATACGTTGGAGAACTTGTATCTGCAGTTGGCAAGCGTTCGATCCTCTCCTGGCTGCTCGTGAGGGAGATCGATGAAGCACTAGCCGGCAAAGTTGAAGACTGGCTGGTTTGCTCTGGATCGGTACCATACGACTTCGCGCCCAGCCCCTTCTTTGAGAAGCACGCAACGGCTTTTCTTCCCCCTGCATATGATGACTGGGCCAGGCTCATCGACGAATTACTTGGCATTCCGTTCAAGAAGCAGTGGGCCTATGAATGGGCGCTACTGGTGGAGAAGATAGGCGCGAAACCTTCTGTGGAGCCACTGCGTTTCTGGGTAGAAGCCAAGCCGGGCGGAGAGCGGTTCCATGCAGTTGACATGGAGCTAAGTGACGTCTACAGCTCGGCGTTACTGCGTGCTTTTGCGTGGGCAACGTCCATAGGTGCAATGCCTCCCGAAACTGCAATCGGCCTTTCAGCAAGGACGTGTCCTATAGACCTTGACCTGTGGCAATTACAGCCGGGGCGGCGCCCCACGTGGTGGCCGGTGGTAAAAGAGACGAACGGTCCCATCGAGATTGCACCTGCTGAGATATTGAGCCAAATTGAAGATCTATGGAGAAGACAGAGTAGCGGCAATAGTACTTGGCTGGGACGAGACTGGGTCTTAGCCGAAGCGAGCGGTCAAGCGCATCTAAGCAACATCGTCTATGATCTGGAGATCTGTGGTGTATTCCAGAAGTGCCATGGACCTGATGCGCCTAACCTTGACGAAATCGCCGACTGGTATAGGGAGGATGACGGAACAAATGAGGTTAAGGCTCGATGTCCATCTCCCTTGCGGCTACGGGGAGGTGTCCTTTATGCGGAACTCAGTGACTCTATACAACGCTTCGGTGACTGGACTATCGCGCCAGCATCTGGATTCACCGAGTCGTATGGCACAAACCCACGCTGGCAGTACTGGCGTATGTACCGTAAGCTTTGGCTTCCTGCCCCCTATATATCTAAATACCCCATTATGTTCCAAAGCAACGAGAATGAGATGTCAGTCTATGACCTAGAGCGTACTATTGGCTCCTGGAGAGACTGGACGGACGGTATCGGAGAAACGATGACTGCGCCCCTCCCCCCTGCTACAGGTCAGTATCTAGTTCTCAAACGCGATCTTGTTGAGCAGTTCGCTGCTGATACAGGATCGACGTTCTGCTGGGTTTGCCGCCTGGTAGCATTTCACCGGGAGCGTTCCGATGGCGAGTAAGATCGGGTGACACAGTGCCGTGCCTTTGGTGCAACAGGAGTAATCAGGATCTGACCACAAATTGGCAGGCGACGATCATACTTTAGATTGCTACCTGTGTCTCGTGTATCTGCCGATCAAGACCCTTCCGCAACTCCGTAGTGGTCAACTAAGTGGTCAAACCCAAACGAAAAGCTCGAACGTAAGAACATTCGAGCTGATTTCGTGCCTAATTTCGGGTGAGCCGCGGGGGACTTGAACCCTCAACCCACTGATTAAGAGGTATCCGGGTGTATGCGCTGTGCTATTGTGCCTGCAGTATACTACGTTTTTGGCATAGTTATCAACTCTATTTCTAGATGCTGATTGTTCTCTCCGTCTATCGAAGAACTCATAGTGATCAGCTGCCGGGAGGGTGTCATCAGCAACCCATCGCCTCCGTAACTACCTTCATATCCTCAATATGTGCCGTGATATTCTTCCCTTCAGAGGTAGCGCATCCGATAAACAGAGAGATCATTTTCGGTATCGCACCAGTCTGAAACAGAAGGTGCCTTTGTCTGAACAACCCATTCTATTCCGACAGAGATTTGGTGCCCTGCAATTTCTGCTGATGGCGGCATAACGGCAAGCAACAGCCAAGGCTGAGGCTTGGCCGAGACGCTATAAGCCTCACTGGGGAGACTGTGTGGCGCCAATTCTGACACTTCCGCTTCGAAGAAGAGCCTGGGAACGGCTGATAGTACCGCTCGAAGCCGATACCTCTTACTGAGCCCCGCACTCGGGGAAGAAGGTATTGCTCACGATCTTGGACGCCTGTCCCCTGGTAACATCGTTGTTGGGGCGGAAAGTGCCGTCCGGGTACCCGCTCACTACCGCGTGCAAGGCCACCCGCTCGATGTATACCCAGAACGTTGTGCCCGGTACCACATCCAAGAAGGTCTGCTGCATTGGTGGGATTGCGTCGTTGTATCCTTTCACTTCGGAGTCTACCTTGGATAGCTGTCCTCTCGTCATATTGTTGCCGGGGCGATAAGTGCCGTCCGGATAGCCGTTGATAGCTCCATGCAAGGCTACGCGCTCGATGTAAACCCAGAAGGTGCTATCGGGGGGCACGTCAGTGAAGGTTTGCTGGGTGGGTGGTATGCTCTCGGCATAACCGGCAGCGTTGGCCATTATCTTGGCAGCCTGTCCTCTTGTAACAGGGTTGCTAGGTCGGAAAGTGTTGTCGGGGTAGCCGGAGATGATACCCTGACAGGCCAAGCACTGTATGAATGGGTAGAAGGTGCTGCCCGGTAGCACATCGCCGAAACTGATCGAGCATACAGTGGGCGTGCCTGTTCCCAGAACTGGGGAAGTCGGGGTGCTGGTTACGGTCTGGGAAGCAGGAGCCGTGGGTGTAGAAGTAGGCACACCTGTCGCGCTGGTCGGTGGCACCGGTGTATCAGTGGGCTGCACGGGCGTGTTTGAGGGCACCGGAGTTACCGAACCGCAGTCGTTCATAGCAAAGCTTAGCTGAAGCCCCTCTTGAAGCCCGCCCGTGTTGCATTCGTACTGAGTGTAGCGGCTGCCTGTGTCTCTCTGCATACCCACCGTCGCGCCCGTGCCCGGATCAGACAACAGCCCGTAGATTACGTCATATCGCTCTATCGGCGAGTTCTCGTACAGGCGGACCTCGAAATTGGATTCGTTATTGCCGAAATAACCTGTGCGCCATTCGATGTTGAATATGCGATTGGGCGCGCTGCCGCTAATCGACGTAAAGATGCCGTAGTTCGAACCGTCCGTGCGCATATCGCGCCAGTACGGAATTATCGCTTCGTTCACCGGGGAGTAGGGCAGGCAGAAGTTGATAAACCCTGTGCCGTTGGTTGTGACGAAGTTCATCGTGCCGTTGGACGTTACCAGCACGCTGTTGTACATGTGGCCATACAGAAGGAATGGGAAGGGCAGCGCGAGCGTGGTGTCGCAGTCGTCACAGTGGTTGCCTATATCTGTCACACCTGGCACTATCGGCGCCCCGGCAGACTGAGTAAACACATAGTCGCCGTTAGGTCCGCAGATGGGTGTGGCAGTAGGCGGGATGGGCGTATTTGTGCGGGTAGGTTGCGGCGTGGGTGTGATATTCGCCTGATAGCTCTGTATTATGATGCGGTACGCGTCATACGGCGAACTGTCCATGAAGTCGGCAAAGCTAATGATGTAATTGCCCAAAGCAGGCAGCGCGGCAAGGACGACTTGCACTTCGGGTGCCGGCCTGTTGCTTACCACTACGCCGTTGGGGTCCAGCACCGTGCCATTGGCGCCAACCCTTGTGGCGTAAATGTCGCTTACCGGAAGGTCAAGATACGGAACGTTGCGGTAATCCTCATAGCCCACCACGTATTCGGAGCCGTCCCAGGTTACGGCCGGGGCGAACTGTGTGTCAGGAGCCGATGTAACTGCCAGGCCCGTGCTGCCGTCGAGCAGTGTACCGTCAGGTAGTATGCGGCGGGCGCGTATCTCGCCTGTCCCGATGCTGCTGTAGAACACGATCATTGCCTGGTCGCCCTTCGATGCTACGTTGGGCGTCTTGGTGCGGTAATTGAGCCATTGAGTTACATCGAACTGGCTGGCCGCGCTGCCGTCCTGGTTTACAAAGTTAGCGGTTATCCAAGCATTGGGGTCATC
>JBBRDO010000015.1:0-62804 GCA_038203825.1 Chloroflexia bacterium
ATGCGAACGGAGCTAACCGAGAGACTCACTCGGATGAGGCATATGTACGAATGGGGAGATATAACTGCCGACGAGTATAGAGCAAGGCGGAACGAACTACGGAATGAGTTGGCAGCCCTACCCCCTGCGATTAGTGATCGAGAGGCGGCGGATGTCCGACGTGCTGAGTTCCTCACCGCAGCTAAAACAAAGTGGGTGACTGCCAATCCTGCAGAGCGCAATCGTCTAGCCAGACTCCTGTTCGCAAGCATCCGTGTCGCGGACGGTCGGATCCTAGGTATTACACCTACGGCTGAGTATACACCCCTGTTCGTATTGAGCAACTTAAACAAAAACACCAGGGCTGATAGTGTCAACCCTGATGTCGTAATTGCGGAAGCGACGGGATTCGAACCCGCGATCTCGGCCTTGACAGGGCCGCATGTTAGGCCGCTACACCACGCCTCCCGGTTACTTTGCCGGCGTCCCGGTTTTACTCGCGCACGCTGGCCCGATTATATTACCATACGCGGGATTAAGTGTCAAGAAACGGGGCTGCGGCCTGAGCGCCAGCCTACCAAGGCTACGATGCTACCTACGATCAGGAGTATGAGGCCCGTCCAGGCCCAGAAGGGATCTCCTGTCATGATACTGCCGGGCAAGACGTTGATCCCTTGCAGGAAGAAGACCAACCCCGCCAGCGCCGCAACGATGCCCACTACGGGCAAAACGGTTCGCAATTTCATCTTTATACCCTCTCTTTTTGGTCAGTATACATCTTCGGGCAAATCCACGCAGACGGCTTTCCTGCTCCGAAGAAGAGAGGGCGGTTGAGGGGGCACACCTGGCACAGGGGCTTGGGCCTGCAAAGGGCTTTTGCGTGCGTGACAATGAGGGCGTGGTATTCGTTGAACAGGGCGGGATCGTGGGGCAAGTTGTCCATGAACAGGGCTTGTACAGTGCTGTAACTCGCGGTAGGTGGGACCAGACCCCAGCGAGAAGCCAGACGCACTGCATAGGCATCGGCTATGAACACGGGGCGCCTCAGAGCGTACAGGAGGATAGCGTCGGCCGTTTCAGGTCCGATGCCATTTAGAGCGAGCAGCTCGCGGCGCAGGTCGATTGTAGGCTCGCTTGAGGCAGCGAGAGCCTCGGGGCCGCCATGCTCCATGACGAAGCGGGCTAGAGTAACCAGGCGCTGGGGCTTGGACGTGTGAAAGCCGGCGGGGCGCACAGCGGCTGTAAGCGCGTCGAGAGGTGTCGACAGGATGACTTCGGGGCGCGACAGGCCTTCCGAGCCCCACGCCGCCTCAATTCTGTCGAACGTCTGCGCGACGTTGGTCCAGGATGTGTGCTGCGTTAGGATCGCGCCGAGCAGGACTTCCCATAGACTGCCGGTGCGCGTAGGCCACCAGTTCTGTGGGTCGTAGTGGGAGGAGAGCTCAAGGTAGGTGCGAAGGAGTAGGGCGGGAGTCATGGGGACGTGAGTCGTAGATCGTAAGTCGTAGATCGTAAGTCATACGTCGTCACTTGTTACGCAGTGGTGACGTCGGCGAGGAGGGCACCGCTCTTTTCGGAGAGAAGAACCGGGTCTATGGGGAAGAGGGCATCGTGCGCGCCTGCTGCGGCGTAGATTAGCGGCCAGCGCAGTAGGCGGTCGTCCATGAGTTTCTTGAGGGGGGTGGCATGGCCAACAGGAGGCACACCGCCAATGGCGTAGCCTGTGAGCCTCCGCACATCTTCTACAGACGACATCTTCACGGTGCTTGCGCCAACAAGTGCGGCCACTTTGGCGGTGTCCACGCGGCGGTCGCCTCCACAAATGATGAGCAAGGGTTCGCCATCCGCCATGAACAAGAGGGATTTGGCGATAGCGCCCAGGTCGCAGCCCACAGCTGCGGCAGCTTCAGGCGCGGTGCGCGTGCTGTCAGAGAGGCGGACCACCTCGGTGTTAATTCCCATCTCGCGCAAAGTCTCTTGCAAACGTTCCGGTCCGCTTGCCATAGAACTACCTCCTCTTAAACCGAATTATTGGTTGACGAATAGTGGCAACCAGCCGGCGCAGAACCGGCGGCTGTCGAGGTTAATCACAGGATAGGCATATAGTATAATGCACTATGACTTCGCTTGTACGACTTCCCGGCCTCATAGACCCGCACGTACACCTGCGCGACCCGGGAGCCACGCACAAAGAGGACTTCCTGACGGGTACACGGGCGGCGCTCGCCGGCGGGATAACGCTGGTGCTTGATATGCCCAATAACCCCGGCGCACCTGTTATTTCACCAGAGGCGCTGGCAGCCAAAGAAGCCGCAGCGCGGGGCAGGATCGTATGCGACGTGGGCCTCTTCTACGGGGCATCAGCAGGTAACACAGGGACGTACGAACAGGTAGCTGATAAGGTGGTCGGGCTGAAACTTTACCTGGACCACACTACAGGCGATTTGAAGGTAGAAGAACTCGAGGCGATACGTGAGATAATGCTAGCGTGGCCTCGGGAAAAGCCGCTCTGCGTGCACGCAGAAGACCGGACTGTGGCGATGGTGCTGGGGCTGGTGGCTTCGGTGGGGCGCGGAGTGCACTTCTGTCACGTGAGCGAACAGGTGGAGATCGAGCTGATACGAGAGGCCAAGGAGCGCGGCCTGCCTGTCACTTGCGAGGTGACTCCCCACCACCTCTATCTGACTGAGGAGGACCTGCCGCGGCTGCAGGGGTACGGAGTGATGCGCCCGCCGCTCAAGCGCGCAAGCGACCGAGATGCGCTGTGGGCCAACCTGGGTGTGATCGATATGATCGCCACGGACCACGCGCCACACACAATTGAAGAGAAAAGAGGCGAGAAACCGGCCTTCGGCGTGCCGGGCCTGGAAACGTCGCTGCCGCTTATGCTTACGGCGGTGCACCGGGGGAGATTGAGCCTCGATAGACTGGTAGAAATGATGTATAGCGCTCCCGCGCGTATCTTCAGGCTCGGCACCAAACCGCAGCCTGAAACGTATATAGAAGTAGACCTCGAACACAGATGGACGATTGCGACGGAGAGGCTGCATAGCAAATGCGGCTGGACGCCCTTTGAGGGCATGGGTGTTACAGGCGCGTTAGAAACGGTGGTGCTGAGGGGCCAAACAGTGGTTGAAAACGGCGAAATAAAGGCCGAGCCAGGTGTGGGCATAGTTATTGCTCCCAGTGACTAGCCCTAATAGAAAAGGAGCCGCAATGGCGAAGCAAACACGCAGCAGGATCACGAATAGTATAGATAAGGCCCGGAGCGGTCTGACCGCAAGCCCTGTGCACATGAGTAAAGGAGAGCGCGCTTTGGTGGAAAAATACAGCTATATTCCGGAGGAAGAGCCCGCAGCAACAGCCCAGGCACAGCAAGATAGTCCTGAAGGCGAGCATCTCTACCAGGAAATCAAGGAATTGGAACGGGAAGCGAACGAGAACCCGGACCCGGAAGATGCGCGCATGAACGTGATAGCTGCGGATGAAACGGACACGCCGAGGGGCCCACTTTTGCACGCTAACGACATGGACCCAACCGATACGGCAGACGAGGACGATCTAACCGACCTGGACAAGCTGGCGCAGACTGACCCCGGCTTTGTGACGGACCCTGTGCGCCTGTATTTGCGCGAGATCAGCCGCGCACCCCTGCTCAAGGGAGAACAGGAGCTGGAGCTTGCCCGCAAGATCGCCGAGGGCGATGTGGAAGCCACGCAGACTTTCGTGCTTGCCAACCTGCGGCTGGTGGTGAGCATCGCAAAGAAGTATGTCGGGCGAGGGCTGACGTTGCTTGACCTGATACAGGAAGGCAATATGGGGCTATTGCGCTCTATACACAAGTTCGATCCCTCGCGGGGGTTCAAGTTCTCGACGTACGCGACGTGGTGGATACGGCAGGCGATTTTGCGGGCCGTGGCCGAGCAGTCGCGAGCTATACGCCTGCCCGCGCATATAGGCGAGGCCATGGGCAAGATCACGCACGTGAGCCAGGAAATCTCGCAGAAGATGGGCAGGCAGGCCCGCCCGGAAGAGATCGGCGAGGCGCTGGGCATGACGGCCGACCGCATACGCGAGATCTTGCGCGCTGCCGAGACGCCGATGTCGCTGGATGCACCGCTGGGAGAAGACGCCGAGGAGAACCAACTGGCGGACTTCATCCATGACACTGAATCGGCCACGCCGGAGGAAGAGGCGGGCTTGCAACTGCTGAAGGATGACCTGCAAACCACTCTTGAGGAAGTGCTGACGCCGCGCGAGAAGATCATACTGCAAATGCGCTTTGGACTGGGCGACGGCCATCAGTACCCACTGGAGAAGGTGGGGCAAGAGATGGGCCTGACCCGTGAGCGAGTGCGCCAAATAGAAGCGCAGGCGCTCAGGAAGCTGCGCTCGCCCCACTTCACCGAGCGATTTAAAGACTATTTGTAGACCGTAACCCAACATAACTTTAGATCCTTCGTGTGACCTTTAGATGCACAGCCAGCAATGACGGTCCCGGACCGTCCCGATTGAGCGTTTGCTTCAGATCAACGGGATGATCCGGGGCATCGTGCTATAATAGGCTGGCAAGAACTGTTGCGATTAGCTGCGTAGGAACCAGAATGACACAGATTCGTAAGCAACGCCTATTGAGGAGGGGCATAACAGCCCTGGTGCTGGCCCTAGTTGCGGTTTTCATAGTTATGACCGCTGCGATGTATTTATGGCCAGGGTGGTATACGATGCCACTTGATAAATTGCCCGCATTGTTCTGGATAATGTATATAATCGTGACTGCGAGTTGGTTTATCCTGAATGTGGCAGATATTCTCAGACCAACAGTTGCCTCTAAATATGGGAGAACGCTCGTGCTCGCTATACTTCTGCTCGTTACCGGAGTAATCCAAGTGGGCGGAAGCTTGTTTGGGTCAACATGGACAGGCGGACGTTTACTCCAGTTAACGATCGGTGGATTGCTACTGATTCAGAGCGCAAATAACCTGATTCAGGCACACATAGCAAGAAGGCAACAAACTACATAAGACGTCTCTATGGCACAGACTGACCAACCTGAAGGTGTCCTGCCAAGTAATTAGCTGCTATTTCTGTGCCAACACTCCGAACTTCATCTGTCATTAGCCGCACGCTCAGTGAGCAGTCGCTCCGGGCGTTATTTGATGTAATTTTGCCCAAGCCACGCACGTCAGGTATAATGGGGTGTTATATTGATGCTCAGCCTTACGATGTGTGGCGGGTAATACGGTTCAGGGAATAGGAGAACTTTCGTTTGGCAACATTGGGAGAGGTTTTACGAACGGCTCGCGAGGAGAGAGGGATCTCGCTGGACGAAGCCGAGCGCGGAACCAAAATCCGACAGAAATACCTCACCGCGCTAGAAGATGATAACATGACGGCGCTTCCGGGTCCGGTTTACGCGCGCGGCTTTGTGCGCAACTACGCGTCATTCCTGGAACTCGATATGGACGAGGTGATGCAGTTGTTCGATGGTGAGCGCCTGCCCACACGCGAGCGCATCAAGACTGCTCGTGGCGAAGCACCATCTAAAGGGGCGAAGGCAGTCGTCAAGCCCGACCAGGAAAAGATCAGTATTCAGCCTCTGAGCCATGAGCGCATTGATACGCGAGTGCGCTACGGCAGCCAGTATATAGCGCTTTCGCTGCTGGCAATCCCATTGCTGATAGTCTTTTACTTTATTTACAGCGCTTACGCAGGACCACAAAGCCAGCCGCCGCCCACGCCGGTCATCGCGATACGCCCGCCCACAGCTACGACACTGGCCATAGGCACGATAACAACAGTAGCGAATGGGCCTGACGTGGGCGCATTCAACACGCCAACGACGCTTGTACCCACAACACCTGTGATAGGCGCACAGCAGACCGTCACAGGCACGACGGTGGTCGGGGTAATCTCGGGCACAGTCACGGCGGGGATACCAGCAGGAAGCAATGTAACTTTGCAAGTGAGCGTAACGGGGCACGAGTCGTGGATGAGCGTGACGATAGACGGCCTGGAGCAGTTTAAGGGAACCATGGCAATAGGTACGACGCGCCAGTGGACTGCAACTAACAACATACTATTGTGGGTGGGCCGGGCGGACGCCGTACGCGTTACGGTGAACGGAGCCGACAGGGGATTTATGGGCACACCCGACAACCTGATCGTCAAGAAGAAGTGGGACAAAGCAGGCAATGAGCAGGTGGTTCCTTAGGAGTCGTAGATCGTAAGTCGCTGATCGTAAGTCGGGAGGCATGACGCGTGACTTACGATCAGCGACTTACGATCTACGACTCGCAAAAAGAGGAGAGATATGGCAGATACATTTTCGTTTGACGTGGTGAGCGATTTCGACAGGCAGGAAATGGTCAACGTGGTGGACCAGGCGCTGCGCGAGATCCATACGCGCTACGACCTGAAAGACAGCAAGACCGAGATGAATCTCGAGGAGAACAAGATCACTATCAACACGGATAGCGAGTTCCACCTGGCCGCTATCAAGGATATTCTGCAGAGCAAGGCGGTCAAGCGTAACCTGTCGCTGAAGATATTTAAGTTCGGCACGATAGAGCCTGCCTCAGGCGCCCGCTACAGGCAGGTAGTCGAGTTGCAGAAGGGTCTGAACGAGGACATAGCCAAGTCGATCAGCAAAGATATACGCTCCAACTTTCCCAAGGTGCAGTCGCAGATACAGGGCGACTCATTGCGGATCACATCCAAAACCAAGGACGAGCTACAGCGCGTGATCCAGCACCTGCGCGGCAAAGAGGGCGAGTTAAGCGTTGCACTGCAATTCACAAACTATAGATAACGGCATCGACAGGGGAAGGCGTGCACTATGAGCCGCATGACCCGGGAAGGGTGTTTGCGCTTTCTCCTGGAGAAGGCACGGACGGCGAAAATTGGGACTGTGCGCCCGGATGGCCGGCCCCATGTAGCGCCTGTCTGGTTCGACCTGGACAACGATGTGCTGGTGTTCACAACATGGACTGATACTGTGAAAGCCCGGAATCTGCGTAATAGCCCGGAGGTGTCCATTTGCGTGGACGACGAAAACCCGCCCTTTGCCTATGTGCAGTTCGATGGTAGAGCCGAAATAGTGGATGACATGGACCAGTTGCTTCGCTGGGCTACAAGCATAGGCGGCAGGTACATGGGGCAGGATGCAGCCGAGGCTTTCGGCAAGAGGAACGCAGTGCCGGGCGAATTACTGGTAAGGGTTACCCCGACCAGAATTTTCGGTGAGGAAAATATAGCGGGTTGGTAAGATAACAGAAAATAGAGAGTAAGGATAGATTGGGAACTTCTATATAATGCCAAAATTCAACATAGTAACGCTCGGTTGCGAAAAGAACAACGTAGATAGCGAGGGCATGAGCGCCCTTTTGACAGAAGCGGGTTACGAACAAAGCACCACAGCGTCCGACTCGGACGTGCTGATCGTGAACACTTGCGCGTTTTTGCAGGCTGCCGTCGACGAGTCGGTGGGAGAACTGCGCACGCTGGCGGATAAGAAGAAGGACGGGCAGATACTCGTGTCCGCGGGCTGCATGAGCCAGCGCTACGCGGCAGATGTGCCCAACTGGGTGCCGGGGGTGGATGGCGTGCTCTCCACGCGCACCTGGCCTGAGATCGTGCCGCTTATAGACGCGCTCAGGGCCAAGGAGTATGGGACCGAGCAGCAAATAGCCACGATTGCGCCTGTGAGCGCTGCCCAATCGGAGCTTTTCAACCCGCAAGCTGCGTTCGGCGGGGTCGCGTGGGCTCCTATCGCGCCAGTACAGCCGACGGCGCAACTGAAGCGGTTCAAGCGGAAAGCCAAGGGGCCGAGCGCCTACGTCAAGATCAGCGAGGGCTGCGACCACAAGTGCGCATTCTGCATCATCCCTGCAATCAGGGGGAAGCACGTGTCGCGTCCGATGGACGAGATCGCGGACGAAGTGGCCGAACTGGTCGCGCAGGGTGTGAAAGAAGTGGCACTGATCGCGCAGGACAGCACCTATTATGGGGTTGACCTCGGGTTGAAGAGCGGCCTCGCCCAGCTGTTCGACACTATCGTGGAGCGCGCACCCGACGTGATGTGGCTGCGGCTCATGTACGCATACCCCACGCAACTAACGCCGACCATGATCGAGACGATGGCGCGGCACCCGCAAATCGCGCGCTATATTGATATACCGCTACAGCACGCCCACCCGGAGATGCTGAGGCGCATGAAGCGGCCCAACGATGTTGAGCGCAACCGCCGCTTGATCGGCCAACTGCGCGAGGCGATGCCTGATATTGCGATCCGCACGACGTTTATAGTGGGATTCCCCGGCGAGACGGACGAGGAGTTCAAGGCGCTGCTCGAGTTCCTTGACGAGATGCAGTTCGACAACGTGGGGATGTTCACCTATTCACCCGAGAAGGGCACGCCCGCAGCCGATATGCCCAACCAGGTGTCGGAGAAAATGAAGACCAAGCGATACCGCGAGGCGATGCTGCGCCAGCAGAAGATCAGTACCGCCAAGAACCGCCGCCTGATAGGGAGCACGATGGACGTGCTGATCGACGGCACAGGCACTCTAGAAGACGGTAAGGGCCGCCAGGTGCCAATCTACGCGGGACGCACCTACAGGCAAGCCCCCGAAGTGGACGGCATGGTGTTCGTTAAAGCGCCAAACGGGGTAGAACTACCACAGGGCAGCGTTGTGCCGGTGCGTATTACGGAGAGCACCGAGTACGATTTGTGGGGCAAGGTCAGCGGGCGAGTCGTAGATCGTAAGTCGTAGATCGTAAGTCGTAGATCGTAAGTCGTAGATCGTAAGTCGTAGATCGTAAGTCGTGGGCGGGCTCGGCTAGTACAGGTCGTTCTGTGTTCAGCGAAGAATCACTCCACCTGCATGGAAGTAGCAGACGCCGAACTCGTTGAGGATGTATAAGTCATCGCGAGATGGCTTAGTCTAGAATGTTCGACTTGAGCAGCGCAGCCGGCCTATCCGTCACCATGCCTACAACGCCGATATTTGCGAGGCTGCGCACGTCCTCTTCTGAGTCTACCGTGTACACAAACACATTCTTGCCCATGGCGCGCGCCTGTTCTACCTGGTCTGGGTGGGCAAGGGCGGTGCGGAAATAGGGGCAGTAGGCCTGCACTACGGGATCAGGGTATACGAATGTTTGTTCTGATGGCTCGTACAAATAGCCAAGCGGTATCGACGGTTCTAGCGTGTGCATGTGCCGGATGGCGTCGTGGTCGAACGAGATGCACCAGTAGTCGTGCGCCCCGTGTTCTTTCATATCAGCCAGTAAGATGGAGGTCTTTTCGACCATGCCGGGGTAGAGGTGGGGCGACTTGATCTCGATTACGACGCCGACGCCCGCGTGGGCACACAACTCCAGCACAGCGCGCAGAGTGGGGATGGTTTCGTTGTTGTAGTCGGGTGCGAAGTGCGACCCCGCGTCCAATTTCTTGAGTTCGTCATAGGTGTGCGCACCCACAGGGCCTGTACCGTTGGTGGTGCGATCCAGCATGTCATCGTGGATGACAACCAGCACGCCATCCCTGGACATCTGCACGTCTAATTCGACGAACTTTGCACCCACTTCGATTGCGTGGCGGAAGGCGGCAAGAGTGTTTTCGGGGGCTTCTAAAGAGCCGCCACGGTGGGCTATCAGCATCGGTTTGATGGGAGAGAGGGTCGTTTTCACTTGAACTCCTTCACCACCCAGCCTTCGCGCTGGGCGATCTCCAACATTTTAGGTTTGGGATTGATCACAACGGGGTTGCCGAACAGGCTCAGAAGGGCGTGGTCGGTGTGGTGGTCAGCATAAGCGTACGATTGCGCGAAGTCGAGGCCGTGCTCACCCGAGAAGTGCTGTATTAGCGCGGCTTTATAGCTGCCGTAGGGGAACTTGCCGATGATTCGGCCCGTCAGCTTGCCGTTTATGACTTCCATGCGGGCAGCGATCAGGTGATCAGCCCCGACGTACTCCTTTAGCGGCTGCAAGAGGAAATCGAGTGAGCCTGAAAGCAGGACGATCATGTGCCCCTGCGCCCTGTGCTCCTCTATGGCCTCCAGGCCTGCCGGCGATAGTCGCGGCTTGATTTCACTTTCGAAGCACTGCTGGGCCACCTGCTGCATTCTGGTGAAAGAAAGCCCTCGCAGGTAGGCTCGCTGGCGGCGCATTGCCTCGAAGGGCGTAATGCGCTGGCGCATCATGGAGCCCAGCACGAACATGGCCGTTTTTGCGGTGATGCTCCAGCCGATAACGTGAGTGCGCAGCAAATAGCGGATGAACAGGCGTTCCGTGGTGGTAATAGGCACAAGCGTGCGGTCAACGTCGAATACTGCTGCTATCAAGGGAGGCTTGGAAGGGGTGGAGTGGTCGTTGGGATTGGACATAGCTATTTGAGGAAGTAACGGCGGCTGTCCCACACTACTATGCCACCGCGCAGGAGAGAGTAGAGGATGGTGAAGACAGCAAGGACTATACCGACGGTTTGCACGATGGGAAGGGCATTGCCGTAGTTTTGTGCCCAGTCGGGGTAGCGCGACACCTGCACGGTAAGGGCCATTTGCAGTAGGAACCACTCGAAGGTGACCACTTTAGCCGAGCCGTAGAGCCCGCGATGGAAGCGCGAGGCGGCGATCCACTTGCCCATGCGGGACTCCATCATGGTCTTTTCGCCAAAGGCCGTCCTTCCTTGCGACAGCGCCAGGGCCCTTATAGCGTCCACGGTGAAGGAGCGTGCTATCTGCACCAGCGGGAACCACACGGAGATAAGGCCCAGGTGGGCGAAGATGACCCAATAGACATTCTCCACGATCCTGTCGCCCGCGATGTCCACTACGGCGCCAAACTCGTTGGTTTCGCCGCGAGCCCGCGCCACCATACCGTCAAATGCGTCGCCAAGGAAGACTATCAGGGTGAGGACGGCGGCTATCAGCAAGAGAAAAGCGTCGCCTGGCAGGCCGTTGCCGGGCCACCCGACATAGATGAACCCGGCAGTAATGAACAGGAGCAGCACGCGCCCCAGGGTGATCAGGTTGGCCATTGGTCAACTAGGGTAGGGCACGGTAACGCCTGAGCGGCTATGCTAGCCACAGTTAGTGCCCCTCATCGGCGGGAGTGGGCCAAACGGGCTGGAGGAGCACCCATTGTTCCGGGTTCTGTGAAATATGATACTGAACTCGTGCGAAGATCTGGGTCATAAGGGCAACAACGTCTTCCTCATTGGAAGCAGAGCCCACGGGCTCAATAGGGTCTTCGAAGGTAAGGCTGAAGCGGTAGGTGTTAAGCCTGCGTGCGATGCCCAGCACAATAGGTGAATTGGTGCGGAGCGCCATTTTAGCAATGCCTGAGGCCACTATAGTATCGTACCCGAAGAACTTGATCTTGACACCCTTCTGTTCCTGGTTGCGATCTACCACGACGCCCAGCACGCCGTTATTGCGCAGGATCTTGATACTCTCTTTGAGGGCGCTCAGGTTCACGCCTTTATCGTCCTGGTCCACCAGCAGCAGCTCGACGCCACGGGTAGATCGCAGGTCGCTGATGAAGTCAGAAAGCCATGGGGGATTTATGCGGGCTATCAGCGCAGTTACTGCCACCTCGTGGCGTGCCAGCACCTGAGTTACCATGTCGAACGAGCCGAAATGGGCGCTGGCCAGCAGTACGCCGCGTCCGCTATCGTGGAGTTCTTTTATCTTCTGCCAGCCCGATTCGTCGAAGTCGATCATCTGGTCGACGGTTGCGTCAGTGAGGTCGGGGGCGCGGCAGAGCTCATAGTAGTTTCGCATCACATTGTGGAACACGTGGCGAACGGTCTTCTTGAGGGTGCGCCGGGACACGGGTCCCATGACGTGGCTAATGTTGCTGATGGCGGCCCGCCGCGACTTGCGAGCAACCCAGTACACCAGCTCGCCCACTGTAGCAGCAACCGGATGGCCCATCCAGGGTGGCATAGCGGCAATTGCAGGGCGCACAGCCTTTATCATGCGCGTCTTTAAGCCGCGTGGACGCGACGTTGCGCTATAGTCGTTCTTGTCTGCGGCCTTTGTCATAAGTTATAGAGAAACGCGTAAGTTGGGGTTGTGCAACATATAGAGCGCAGATCATGTAGTCTTCTGCGCTCTATATGTACTATCTAAGGGTGTTATGCTTGCTTATCAGACAGAAAAGCGTGGGCCTGGACGACCCAGTCTGCAACCTCAGTTGCTCCGCCGATCACGCCGAGTTCTTCGGCTACATTGTTGGCGTCAGCGTCGATGAGGTCCTGCATTGTCTTGATGCCAATTGAGTGAAGTCTTGTTTCGTAGCTGGGGCCAATTCCTTTTATGTCTATCAGCCTGGGGCCTTCGGGAACCTCGGTCGGGACTGTGTCCGCAGCGTCCGCAGCAGCAGGGCTTTCCACGGTTGTGCTGCTCAGGACTCTTGTCTGTGTAGAAGGGGAGCTTGTAGCAGCTTCATTTTCCGAGACTTCTATTTCGACGGGAGTTTCGTTGAACTCAAAGCTGGACTCGAGGTCGTCGAAATCCTCGAAGTCTTCATCTTCGCCGCCCATGAGCCGGGTAACGACAAAGCCGACCGCTGCTGCGATCAGGCCAAAAACGAACAGGCGCACCAGCAGGCGCACTAATCCACGCAACATGATGATTCCTCCTAGAGTAATGGCGGAGACACGCGCATGCGCGAGCTAAACGCCTACGGTTGTACTGTAACGTATGCCACATTATAGCGTATGGTATGCCGCGTAACAAGATGGGACGAAGGGGTTAGGGACCGCGTATTGTAAGAGCCAAACGTGAGACTGCTTATCCCATAACGTTTCACGTGAAACAAAAGCAAAGGAGGATGTTTCACGTGAAACATCCTCCAAGCCGAAAAGTTCAGTCTGTTATCTGTTGGGGAGGTACATTGGCATGATCACGTGCAGGAACTCGTCTTCGCCTACGGGCTTGAGAACGGCGGGCGACTGATAGGTTTTGGTTTCGATGGCGACCTGGGGGGTCTTGATTACGCCAAGGACCTCGATCAGGAACTTGCCGTTGAGGGCTACCTGTCCGTTTTCGCCGTCTACTATGCAGTCCAGTTGGCTGACGTTGTCGCCAACCTCAGCGGCGTTGGCCGAAACGGTTATTACACCCGGCGCTAGGTCTGCACCCGCTTCGATCTGCACTCGCACTATGTTGGCCGAGTCTTTAGCGAAGATAGAAGCCATGCGGACCGCCTTCAGCAGGTCGGCCGTGGCTATTACAGTGCGCGAGCCCCAATCCGCAGGTATCACGCGGTTGATGTCCACGTAGTTGCCTTCTACGAGGCGCGAGGTTACTTCCAGATTCTCGTGCCTGAACAGCACCTGGTTTCGGCCCTGCGTCAGCACAATGCTCACCGGCTCGCCATCCTCGCCGTCGCTGTCAGGCAGAACGCGAGCTAGCTCCGCCATGGAGCGGGCGGGAATTATCAGCTTGATAATGTTCTCCGCAGGAGTATCGAGATGCGTGACTCGGCGAGAGAGGCGGAAGCCGTCGGCTGCTGCCATGGTTACGTCTCGGCCCTCGATGTGGACGTATACGCCCGCAAGCTGGGGCCTGCTCTCATCGGCGGAGGCAGCAAACGCCACCTGCCCGATCATCTCTTTCAGGAGGGGGGCGGGAATGCGCGCAGCGGGCCGCTCGGTAACTTCGGGGATAATAGGGAATTCTTCGGCTGAGATGCCCTTGATGTTCGCCTCGAACCGGGCGCACTTGAGGTGCAAGGTGCGAGTTTTCTCGTCAAGGGTCATTTTGATCGTGTCGTTGGGCAGGGAGGACACAAAATCAATCAAGAGCTTGGCCGGCACAGTGATAGCGCCTTCCTCTTCCACCTGGCAACCGATCCAGTTGGTGATACCCACCTCAAGGTTGGTGGCCGTCAGCTTGAGCCGGCCGCCGTCGGTTGAGAGGAGTATGTTGTTGAGAACAGGCAGAGTAGTCTTATTCGCTACTGCCTTCCCTACCGTCTGGAGACCCTTATGCAGGTTCTCCTGCAAGCAAGATACCTTCATCTGCGCATTTCTCCCTGATTCTTGATCGGAACTTAAGTTGGTCTTTTACGTGTCATCGGCTTGCTGAGTTGATAGCATTATAGCACGCACCCACAGACGGGTGCAGAAGATACACATTCCTGTGGATAAGGGGATGAGCGCGTGTATAAGTCGCGGGAGGGGGCAGTTGTGGCGTAGACATGGCTCCTGCGCCGACTTTGCCTGAGACCGGACGGTGCTAACCTTGCCACCTGTGAGGTGTGAACGAAGCGGCCATTGCGCCGTATCATCCCGAGAGCACTGAGGAATCAGTATGCCCAGGTACTCTGCTCAGGATAGTGATTCTTCACTTCGTTCAGAATGACAAGGCTAGCTCGGTTAGTGAGACTCCGGGTCTTGGCCAACTGCAGCATTGCTATGTGGCCTCAGACATGAGTTACATCAGGCTCATCATCGGTTGTCTTTTGTGAATGTTCGCCTGCTGGTTCTCCACATTACCCTCTTTTGAAAGCCGTTCCGTCTTAAGATCATTTAATTGATATTAATGAATCAGTAGCCGTATGTAGTAGGGGATGTGTATTCGTGGAAAAAGGCTCGATTCGTGCTCAAGATCGCCGGTTTATCTATGGATGTTTCGTGGACAATTGGAGTCGGTTATTCACACATTTCCGACGCTGTCCACATCCTCAGAATCCGGGATGTGTATTGGAGCCTTTTTCTGCACAATCCTGTACACTTCGCCTTGCACATCCCTGGATACTGCAAAAAGGAATTTCACATCCATCACACATCCTTTATACACACTCTCCGCACTTTATCCCCTAAAAAGCATCCTTTATACACACCTCATAGGCACGCGCCCTGACCCGGTCCGGCAAATCCACCGAATCCACACTACTGCACAACGCGTGGATATAGCTTGGCGCCCCACCACACGAGCACAGCGTTGAGCACTATCAGCACCGCGAAATCAACGCCGAGCCCATAGTGGCTTGCCTGGCCTTCTATCATGAGGCTGCGCAGGCCATCTACCATGTAGCTCAATGGGTTGAACGCTGCGATCGCTGCCACGTACGGCGGCATGATTGCTACCGGATAGAGGGCGTTGGAGGCGAAGAAGAGCGGCATCAAAATAAGCTGGCCGAGACCCTGCACACGCTCTCGGGTGCGGACAAGAGCCGCTATCACAAGCGAAATAGTAGAAAAGCAAACGGCTCCCAGCAGCACGAACGCAACAGTACCCAGCCAGGCCAGCGGGTTCGCAACGAGGTGTACCCCCATCAGCCATGCCAATACGGCGACTGCCAGCGCCTGCACTATGCCTCGCACTCCCGATCCGAGCCCTTTCCCCAGGGCCAGCGCCGAACGAGGCATAGGGCTGACCAGGTACTTTTGCAGAGTGCCCTGGTCGCGCTCCCAGATGACGGTGATGCCCTGGAAGATAGCGATGGTCAGTACGGATTGCGCCAGTATGCCGGGAGCCACAAAATCGAGATAGCTTCCAAATCCCTCAGGCAGTACTCTCAGCCTGCCGAACACACCTCCGAAGAGCAGCAGCCATAATACAGGCTGGATGGAGCGCGTAATGATGTCCCACTGGTCGTGCATGAGCTTCTGCACCTCCATGGTGGTGATTGCGCCCACTTTCCTGATATAGCGCAGCAGGGGCAGCTCAGATCCAGGTAGAGCCTGTTGAATAGTGATATTTGTTCCGGTCGTATCTGTCATATTTGCTACCTATCTTCGACGAATGGTTGGACGCGATGTGTAGATGGTATGCTTTAGCCCAGGCGCCTGGCCGTACGGCGTGCGCTGCGAGCATCACGCCAGTTGCCGCCCGATTCTGCTTCCAGGTCTGAGCCCGTGTAATAGGCAAAGGCGTCTTCCAAAGTAGCATCGGGCCTGCCCACGCCTGCTATCAGACCTTCAGGGGTGTCGAGCGCGGCGATCTTGCCTTTATTCATAATAGCAATTCGCGTGCAAAGTTCTTCGGCTTCTTCCATATAGTGCGTGGTCAGGAAAAGGGTGGTGCCGTACTGCCGGCGCAGGTCGTCGAGGTGCTTCCAGACGTTGCGGCGCGCTACGGGGTCGAGGCCAATGGTTGGTTCGTCAAGGAAAAGCACTTTGGGCCTGTGGATCAGCGTTTGCCCGATCTCGAGCTTCCTGATCATACCGCCCGAGTACTGGTTGACCATCCGGTTCGCCGCGTCGGTAAGGCCCATGAACTCCAGTGCCTCTTCCACGCGCGGCTTCTGCTCTTTGCGGGGCACGTCGTACAGCTTGGCGAAGACCATCAGATTCTCGAAGCCCGTGAGCGTGCCGTCGGCTGAGAGGGCCTGCGGCACGTATCCTAGCAGCCTGCGCACCTCGTCGGCATCCTTGACCACGTCGTAGCCGCCCACGGTGGCGCGCCCCGCGGAGGGAGGCAGCAGGGTAACGAGCATCTTGATGGTGGTACTTTTGCCCGCGCCGTTCGGACCGAGCAGGCCGAACACCTCGCTCGCGTGGACTCGCAGGTCGATGCCGTCCACCGCCGCAAAGTCGCCATACAGCCTCCGTAGGCCGTGCGTGGCCACGATTATGTCGCCTCCGGGCTCAGCTTCGATCTGATCGGATTGATACATGGTATCAACAGCTTTCTTTTGATGAATATCTAACATGCTCTAATTATACATCGGCCTGGTGGTCTGACACAAAAGGAGCCCGCTGCTGTTATTCGCTTCTTGCGCCTGCGGGGGCCAACGTGTAAACTCCTGTTGTCCCACATTATCCGCTTTCTCTATCACTGAAGCTTCGGCCTCCGGCCAAGACAGTTGCGCTCATGGACATCGTAACCGTAATCATAATAGCTGCTCTGCTGGCCCTGGCCCCCACCCTAGTGTACGCGCTCGTGGTGTGGTGGCTCGACCGGCATGAGAAAGAGCCCTTGCCCCTCCTCGTGGTGGCCTTTGTGTGGGGAGCTATCCCGGCGGTTATTCTGGCGCTCATCCTTGAGATTGCAGCAGGATTCCCGCTTCAGCAGATCGTCGCAACTGCCCAGGCCCGCGAGATCACGACAGCCAGCCTGATCGCGCCCATCGTTGAAGAGTGCGTGAAAGCGGTCATTCTGGTGGTGCTTTTTCTTGCCTACAAGCGCGAGTTCGATAATGTGCTTGATGGAGTGGTATACGGCGCGATGGTGGGTCTGGGCTTTGCCTGCGTGGAGAATGTTCTGTATCTCGTGAATGCCGCCTACGACGGAGTGCCGGCAGGGGGAGCACCCCAGATCGGGGGGATGTTCAGTCTGTGGCTGCTTCGTGTGGGCTTATTCGGGCTGAACCATAGCATGTTCACCGCATTCACGGGGGCTGCGCTTGGGCTGGCGCGTTCTCTCAAGAAGCGCTGGGAGCGCGGGTTCGTGCCCGTGCTGGGCCTGGGGGTGGCTATGATTCTGCACGGCACGCATAACTATCTGTCGACCGTCGTAGGCACGCAGGCCAGCGACTCGTCGGACAACACAGCTGTGATAGGAAGCTGTCTGACCATCCTTGTGGCCGACTGGGGAGGGCTGCTTTTTATCGCGATTGTGGCTTTCGTGTCAGGATTGCGCGAGGCACACATAATGCGCGATACTTTACTTGAAGAGGTGACACTTGGGCGCTTCACGGGCGACGAGTATGTGACCCTGGTGTCGGGCTGGCGGCGCTGGATCCTGCGCTGGTCGGTGCTGTTCTCCTCGGGTGTGCGCAAGTGGCGGCAGCTGGGCCACTTCTTCGACCTTGCGACTGAGTTGGCATTCCGCAAGCACAGGATGCACGACGGCGACCCGATCCAGCAGGGATTGTACGCCCGCGACATAGCTCAACTGCGGCAGAAGATAGACGACCTGAAGGCAGTAATTCTGGCATGAACGAACAACCCCCCATCGAGATCATACGCTCTCCTAACCGCACACGCACGGCTTCGGCCCGCATGGTTGAGGGAACGCTTGTTGTGCGCGTGCCCGAAGGGTTGCCCCCGCTGGAAGAGCGCAAACTGGTCGAGAGCCTGACCCAGCGCGTGTTGCACAAGGTTCAAAAGGCCGAAGGAAAGCTGCCCGACCTCACCAGGCGCGCTGGTGAGCTGAATCGCCTCTATTTTGGCGGCAAGCTGAAGTTGAGCGAGATCAAATGGGTAACCAACCAGCGGCACCGCTATGGCTCGTGCACGCCCTCTAACGGTACTATCCGCATCTCGGACCGTGTGGCTCGTATGCCCCTGTGGGTGCTTGACTATGTGCTCGTCCACGAGTTGGCCCACCTGCTGCAGGGGAACCATTCGCAGGCCTTCTGGCAGCTTGTAGCGCGCTACCCACTGACCGAGCGCGCGCGTGGCTACCTGATGGCGGTCGGGCTGGAGGGCGAAGAAGGCCCGGAGGGAGATACGGAATGAGCAATCGCGTTGTCGTGAGCCAACTACCTACAAAAGTAGGCACACTTGGGGCCGTCATCACCGAAAAAGGCCTCGGCCTGCTCTTGCTGCCTTCGCACGATTTTAGCGTATGCTACAATTGGGTGCAGCGTTGGGAGCCGGACGCAATTGTCGTGGAAGATCAAGATGACAGCCGCATGCGCGAATTGCATGAGGAGTTGACGGGGTACTTCGACGGGCGCGTGCGTAGGTTCAACTTTCCTCTCGATATGCGCGGCACTGCCTTCCAACTGCAAGTGTGGCACGAAGTGTGCAACGTAGGATACGGGCAGGTGCGCAGCTATGGCGAAATCGCGCGAGCAGTCGGCAAGCCCGCCGCTGTACGCGCAGTAGGAGCGGCTAACGGAGCGAACCCGGTGCCCATAATAGTACCCTGCCACAGGATAATAGGCAGCAACGGCAATTTAGTGGGTTATGGCGGCGGTTTAGACATGAAGCGCCGCCTTTTAGAGGTCGAAGGGGCTATGTTCACGGTGTAGGCGGCACTTTTCGCGGCGCTAGAACTACGCCGCGCGTAGAGCCGAGTAACACCGGTGATGCAACTCAAAGAGGAGGAAACCAAAATGGCACAGAGATCAAAACCGAAAGCGAAGACTACATCTCGCAAGTCCGCGTCGAACAAAGGAGCATCCAACCTTCTTGAGGATACGTTGGCGACGCTGAACCGTTTGACTAAAGACGCGGAAACCACACTTAGCAAGGTCAGACGTGCGGTGAAGGATGCCAGCCAGAACGTTGCAAGTGGCGCAGGCGACCTGGCATCACACCTGCCGGTTGTCGGCCAGCCGAAGAAAGCGAAACCCAAAGCCCGCAAGGCGGCAGGTAGCTCCAAGAAGAGCGCCGGCAGCAAGAGCTCGGCCTCGGCCAAGCCAAGTGCGGAGAAGAAGAGTACCGCAAGCGCAAGCAAGAAGGCTGATGCCGCTCCTAAAGCAAGAGCTGCACGGAAACCCGCTGCGCCGAAGAGCCCGGCGGAAACTAAGAGCTAGAAGTTGGCGCAGTAAGTACGGGTAGGGTTAGCCCGAGGGCGCTCTACCCCATTCGCACATACGCAATTGTGCGCGCGTCAGACTGAAACTTTGCTCATTACTTCACCGAGCGCAGCAAGTACCTCTCGCATATCGTCCTCGTGGGCGAAACCCATGTGGCCTATGCGTACTATTTTGTCCTCATAAGCGCCCTGGCCGCCGGCGATCACGATCCCGCGTTCTCGCATCGCGCTTACTATTTCTTTGCCCGACACATTACCGGGTGGCAGTAGGGCTGTAACGGTGCGTGAGGCCACTTCATCGGCTGCAAAGAGTTGCAGGCCCAACTTGCGTGCGCCGGCGTGTACAAGGTCGCGTAGACGCTCGTGGCGCGCAAACACGTTCGGTAGACCCTCGTCTGTTATCAGGCGCAAGGACTCTTGCAGGCCGTACAGAAGCGAGACTGCAGGGGTATATGGCGTTTCCCATTTCCGCAGATAGCGCCTCGCCTCTGCGAAGTCCCAGTAGAACCGGGGCAGCCGCGCCTGGCTGTTGGCTTGCCAGGCTCTTTCGCTCACCGCGAGCATAGTAAGTCCGGGTGCCGCCATCCAGGCCTTCTGCGACGCAGTAACAATTGTGTCTATCTCCCACTTGTCCACGGGGATATCCACAGCCCCCAGTGACGAAACCGCATCAACCACCAGAAGGGGCCTAAAACTGCCCTTTTTGGCCTGTTCACGTATGATTTGCGAGGCGTTTTGCACATCGTTCTGCACGCCTGTGGACGTTTCATTGTGCGTGATAAGCACGCCCTTGACGTCTGCGGTCTCTTCCAGAGCTTGCTGAAAGCGCGCAAGGTCCACAGTTTGCCCCCACGCTGACTCCAAGCGCACCACATCGAGGCCAAACCTCTCGGCTATCTCGGCAAATCGCTCGCCGAATGCGCCCGCTGTGAGCGCAATGACCCTGTCTCGCGGCGAAAAGAGATTGACGATAGCCGCTTCGAGACCGCCCGTGCCCGCGCCGGGGAAGACGAGCACCTCGCCTTGTGTCTGGAAGCAGGTCTGCAGCTTCTCGGTCACATCGCGCATAATATCTCGAAATTGCGCTCCACGGTGCGAAATCATCGGCCGGTGCATGGCTGCCAACACCTCGTCGGGTAACGGCGTAGGGCCGGGTATTCTTAGCTGCATTTGCTGCTCCTCTTGTCTTTTATCGCTGTGGCAAGCCTGATTGGTTGATGAAACCTAAACACCTTCCAAACAGAACTTGCGAATCTTATCGAAGAATGGGCGGTACTCGGGGCGGTAGTCGGTCTCGCCTTCATGCATCAGGATGGACAGTCCTTTCACCACCAGGGCGCGGTACTGAGGGTCGGCCAACAACTTGATTACGCCGTCCATCCCGGCGGCCATAACCAGTAGTGGTGCCAGGCTCTCGCCGTTCAGGTAGACAGGCGCAACACTGCGCACGGCATCCCGGCGCTCCACACCGCCGAATCCCACGAACAATTCGACGTGGGCGCCTACTTCTGCGTCCGATACTCCATCGCCGATCAGGATGGAGCGCGGCTCACGATCCAGCCGTTTTATTACCTCGGCTTTGCCGCCCGATCTGCTGAGAGGGTTGGTATTGTCGAAGCCGGTGTATTCGCCCTTTTCGTTGAAGTAGAGGTCATTAGCGTGGACACGACCGGAGGGTACGCCCAGTTTTTCAGCCACGGGCAGGAGCGCGTCCCTGTATCCGCCCGACACTATGTGCACTTCGAGTCCTAACGACATGAGCGCCTCGGTCACAGGCCCAGCGTCCTCTACCAGCGTGGACACGTAGAACTTGCCGATGCCCGATAGCTGCTTGCGGGTTGGCTTGATTATCTCCAGCCTGCGGGCGAATATCTCCTCGAACTGTATCTCGCCGTCCATAGCTCGGCGCGTCATGCTTGCTACTTCGTATGGCACTCCGTTCATGGCTGCCAGTTCGTCGATGCCTTCGATGCGGGTCAAGGTCGAGTCGCAGTCGAACACGACCCGGTTGAAGCTTTCCCACACGTTCAGCGTTGACGGCATGCTGGGCGCAGGCGGGAGCAATACTTCGGGGTTGAGAATATGCGCGGGGTACTCGCCCAGCAGGACCGAGCGCACCTGGGCTGCTACCTCTAAAGCAGACGCTTTCATCGCTTCGTGAGTTGTGCCGCCCAGGTGCGGTGTCATTATGATGTTGTCGAGCTCTAATAGGGGGCTTTGCTTCAACGGCTCCGATGCGAACACATCGAGCGCTGCGCCTTTGATGCCGCCCATTTTGCAGGCGTTATACAGCGCAGCCTCGTCTACGGCCTTGCCACGGGCGCAGTTGATCAGGAATGCCGACGGTTTCATGAGGCGCAGCTCACGCTCGCCTATCATGTTGGCAGTTAAAGGGGTAAGCGGGACGTGGAGGGACACATAGTCGGCTTGTCGGAGAAGGTCCTCGAAGGCAACCATCTCCACGCCGGGCATTTCTTGCGTCGTGAACGGGTCGTAGGCCATCACGCCCATCTCGAGGGCGAGAGCGCGGCGGGCCACTTGAGTTCCCACCTTTCCCAGCCCGATAATCCCCAGCGTTTTGCCCGACACCTCACACCCCATGAAGTGGTTTTTCCCCCACACACCCTCGTGCAAAAGGTCGTGCGCCTGTGGGATGTTGCGCGAGAGCGCGAACATAAAGGCGATAGTGTGCTCGGCTGCCGCGCGCACGTTGCCCAGAGGCGCGTTCACAATAGCTATGCCCCTGGCAGTGGCGGCCTTGACGTCAATGTTGTCGACGCCTATGCCTGCTCTACCGACTACACGCAAACGTCCGCCATCGCGCACCCCGGCCTCGAGCAGGTCAGTGCGCACCGCAGTACCCGACCGGGTGATTACAGCATCGTAGCCACCAAGAGTCGCCGCTAATTGCTCGGTAGACAGGCCCATGCGGACCTCCACCGTAAAGTCCTGCTCCAGAACCTGCACTCCAGCCTCGTGTAATGGTTCGGTAACAAGTATTTTCTGCATAGCGCCTCCTGTAAGGACCAGATCGAGAAAGAATATTGGCTTGCGTTGTACTCTTATTTTGTGCCCGGTCCCTGTTTTCCACCTCTTAAAACAAAAATCGCCTGTCCTCTCACGTGAGGACAAGCTTAATGCTCGTGGTGCCACCCCATTTTGCTGCGCAGTCGCCTTTGCAGCCTTATCGAGTACTCCTGCCCGGCAGCCTCGCCCGGCTCATATACCCGAGTTCTGTAACGGGAACTCCCGGCGCAACTTAGTCGTGTCTGCTGTTTGCAACCTTGCCCAACAGCTCCACGTTTCCGGAGCGCGGCTTCTCTGAGGGAAAGTTCAGAGTAGTTTCGCCTGTTGAATATCAACTTCTGTTTATATTATGCCATATGATTGGGGCTTGTCAAGATGGTGGAAACTAAGTCGTATCATAGGAGCTTCAAGTTGACTTGCACCTGCAAAGGGCGTACTCTGGGGCCAAATGGTCCGGGATCGATACAGGTGCAATTCTTCCCGTAATGCGAAAAGAGGTAAGCTGCATGAAGACTATCGGCGTGGTTGGCGGGCTAGGCTTACAGGCAACTATGGCTTTCGAGGCCATGGTGCACGAGGTCTCACAGAGGATTATTCCGCAGCACTTCAATCTGGGTTACCCGCCCATGGTGGTCTATTACCATCGCTACCCGCCCTTTATCGTTGACGAGCGGGGCGTTCCAATCCCACCCAGGAGGCCCGAGCCCCATCTGACTGCTGCGCTGGGCAATCTGGGACAGATGGTCGATTTCATCGTGATTACCTCAAATGCTCCCCACCTATTTTTGGATCTGATCGAAGAGACCTCGGGCCGGAAGGTGCTGAGCAGGATAGACACGACTATAAGCGAGGTACCGAGACAAGGCCTGCGGCGTGTGGGGGTACTGGGTCTGGGTGTGCCAAAGATCTATCTGGAGCCACCGGGCAAACTAGGTATTGAGTACGAAACGCTGCCTGTTGAGGCGGGAGGCCTGAGCGATCGACTTGACAGTGCAATTGTCGCTTACATGGCAGGCCAAACAACTACTGAGGATCGAGCATTAGCCGCAGAAGCAGTTGCAGTCTTGCGCGCCAGGGATGTTGAGGCGATTATCCTGGGTTGTACTGAGATACAGCTCTTGCTGGGTGACGACGCTCAGGCGCCCGACCTGATTAATCCTCTCCAACTTCTGGCAGAAGCATCAGTCCGCTTTGCGATAGAGTAAAGCTCACCGTTTCAGGCTTGCTGTGTCTTATAATCTCGACTGATAGGAGCACCGAGCGGAATGGCGCTTCGGCTTCCACGCTGAGCCCCTCGGCCAGTTGTGCGCCTGTGGCCGTTGCGCTCCAGCCTTCGGGCGATTTCAGCGCGTAGGTACCATGCGGGTCAAGCCCCGGCAGGGCAAAGGTTCGCGTGGGCGCGCCGTTTGCCAGCCTGAACGCGAATAGCGCCCCACCCGCGCCTCCAGGCAGCGCATACCAGATCGCAGCCCAGTCGCCGTTGCCGTCCAGCGGGGGCGCTTCGGTGAGCAGGTATTGGTCGCCATGCCGGATGACGGGCCGCACAGATCGCTTGTACCACTCGGCGTGCTGTCTAAAGACGGCAGCATCGACGTCGCTCCACTTCTCGACGGGCGCGCTAACGCCGAAGCTGCCCAGCATAGCCACTCTGATGCGGAATGCGAGGTCGCCCTGGTCGCCTCCTGCGGCCCTGAGCGGGTCGTGTTGTCCCTCGTGTGGCGGCCACTCTACGAGCCAGTCGTTGCATTGCTCAGGAGGGTGCGCAAGCTGACTGCCGAAATGGATAGCCAGCTTCATGAGAGGGTGGGTCTGATCGCTTATCCAGTAGGCGTGCGCGTGCGACATTAGCTCTGCATCGAAACGACTGCCGCCGCTGGAACACACTTCCAGTATCATGTCGGGCAGGGCTTCGCGCAATTCGTCTGCTAGCAGATATAGCCCCCTGTAATGCGCTATCAGCGGGTCTTGCCGCGTCAACTTGCTCGGCAGTCCCTCTGGCCAGCCGCCCTGGAACAGGTCGATGTTGAAGTCCCACTTCAGCCAGCGTGCCCCTGTTGAGCGCACAAGCGCGATCATGCGCTCGCGTATCCAGGCGCGGGCATCAGGCACGCCCAGGTTGAGAATGGCCCGCTGGTCGGCCGGTGGTGTGCGCCCACCCACGTTATGCACCCACTCAGGGTGTTCATGGCGTATAACTGCGCTTGGCCCCACTGCTTCGGGCTCTATCCAGATGCCGAAGTCCATGCCTTGTTGCCGGCAGTAGTTGCTCAGTTCCTCCAGGCCGTTGGGGAACAACTTGCGGTTGATCAGCCAGTCGCCCGTGCGCAGCCACCAACCTTCGTCGGGATTCTCGATTTGAGTGGTGTACCAACCGGCATCCTGCACGAATATCTCGCAGCCAATCTCGCTCGCCTTCTTTGCGTAGGCCTTCATGGTGTCTACGGGCGGCTCGCCCTGGTAGGGGAACCAACTGTTGAACTGGACAGGGATGACGCGCTCAGGGTCAGGGCGACGGCGGCGCAAATACTTGTGCATCGCCTGCGTCGCCGCGTTGAGGTCGCCCGCCACGCAGCCGAGCAGCATATCGGGCAGCGCGAGCATGTCGCCCGCCGTGAGGGTATGCCTCAGCCCCCACGAGTTCAGGCCGCCGGCCAGAATAACCCTGCTCTGCGGGTTCCTGCGAATGTGATACTGCCAGTTGCCCGACCAGAACAGCTGAGTGAAGTAGGTATGTCGCGGAGCGAGGAGTGCGACATAGGGCAGGAACTCGAAGCCCGTCTTGCCCGACCTGCTTTCCAGCAGCAGCGCAGTTTGCGGCAGCACGAACCGCTGCACCTGCGTTTCGCCTCCCCAGCGACCAGCAGTGTGAACTACTTCGCTTACATCGGGAGGCAGCACCACCGTCATGCTGCCCGCATGGCTGATTTCGACGTCATCGCCGCCGGTGTGCGCCAGGGTGGTCTTGCGGAGTACTATCCCGGCCTCGCTTTCCACCTCGAAGCTCAACACTGCTTGTAGGGGCACATCAGTGGCTTGGAGTGTGATACTGACAGTCGTGGAGTCGGGCTGCGTCCAGCTTTGCAGCGACCAGAGCACACGCCTGTCGCCGGGCGCAAACTGCACAGCTGTGTCCGCCCGCGTGGCAGTCAGCGCGTCGAACACTTCCGGGCCGGGCATCGAAGGCTCTGCCTGTCCGTCAATAGGCGCGGGGCCAAAGTAGTCGGCGAGTAACGTGCCGTCGAGCAGTCGAATATGCAGCCGCAATCCCTGCCAGCTCAAAGACCAGTTCTGCTCTCCGGCGTCAAATGCTACATCCATAAACACCTCTGTAGATACCCTATTTTGCGCCTATCCTGGGTCATATAGGTGATTAGGTATAGCAAATAACGTATCTGCTGCCAAGAATGGACAATACTCTTGCGCGCGCATCCAAGTTAGTACATAATACGGTAGCAAAATCAGCGCACATAAGCGTGGCTTAGGCCAGAAGCCGAGGATCCAGTCTATGCGTTATCTGGGCAGTAAAGAAAACTTGCTCAATTTCATAGACGAAGCATTGCGACGGCACAACGCCGTCAGCACTGTCGAGCGGCCTTTGTCCCTTTGCGACCCTTTCACAGGCACGACATCCGTAGCGCGCCACCTCAAGCGTCAGGACTGGCGAGTAGCGACGGGCGACCTGATGGCTTACTCTTATGCCTTCCAGCACGCCTACATCGCCCTGAACGAGGCGCCCACCTTTACAGCTTTGCTTGATGCGGGCGCGCTCGATTCGAGCATTATCCTGCCTATGCCCCTTCAGCGCGTGATCGCCCACCTTAACAACCTGCGCGGCATAGAGGGTTTTTGCTACTGGCACTACTCGCCTGACGGCCCCGATGGACGGCGCTATTTCACTGCTGCCAACGCTCTGCGCATTGACGCGATCCGGGGCGCTATCAAGGATTGGTGGGAGATGGGTTGGCTCATCGAGAGCGAGCGCTATTTACTGCTGACTTGCTTGATCGAGGCCGTGTCGAGGGTGGCGAACGTGGCAGGCACCTATGCCGCTTACCTCAAAGGGTGGGACTCTCGCGCCCACAAGCCTCTCATCCTGCACGTACCGGCACTGGTGTACAGCGCGCATGAGCACAGCGTCAACATGGCTGACGCGAACGAGCTGGTTTCCAGGGAGCAGGTCGACCTGATGTATATCGACCCACCCTATAATGCGCGCCAGTATTGCACTAATTATCACCTGCTGGAAACGTTGGCCATGGGCGATGAGCCCGAGGTAACGGGAGTGTCGGGCCTGCGCCCCAGCGACGGCAAGCGATCCGCGTACTGCAAGGTGGGTGAGGCAGAATCACAACTTTCGGCGCTGGTCTGCTCTGCCCAGGCAAATTGGATATTGCTGAGCTACAACAGCGAGGGAATAATCCCTTCTGAGCGGATAATCGAGATACTCTCGGAGAAGGGCAACGTCGAGGTCTACAACTGCGCATACCCGCGCTATCGCTCCGACGCTGATAGCGACAGCCGGCGGTACCAGGCCAACAGCAAGGTACAAGAGATGTTGTACTGGGTGACGACGAGTGACCGGAAGTGATAAGTGATAAGTGATAAGTGATGATGACTGACTTACTATGAAACCAAGCATTAAATCGCGGGCCGCTGTACTTAAGCCCGTTGTGCAGAGCCAAAGGGATCCCCGCAACCGGCTGAACGACCTTACGGGAAGCGAGTGGGTACACTTTCTGTCATCGGTCGAGGCAACGGCCTATCCCACGACCGGGCCGCAATCCTACGGCCACAAATTGCGGCGCGTACACCCTTCGCCCAAGCCTCCTCAGCTAATGGGGCGTATCGTGAGCTTCTTTACGCGCGAGAACGAATGGGTGCTCGATCCCTTTATGGGGGTTGGCGGCACATTGCTGGGGTGCTCCCTGGTGGGGCGCAAGGCTGTGGGTGTCGATCTCTCGCCGGAATACATCGAAACCTACAAACAAGTGTCCATCGAGGAGGGTTTGCAGCCTCAGATGGCGCTCGTAGGCGATGCGCGCCATGTGCTGCAAAACCGCGATGTGCAGAGCAGACAGTTCGACCTGGTGCTAACCGATCCTCCATACGGTGACATGATGCGCAGGCCGCAGAGCGGAGAGAAGAAGAAGCGCACCGGCTCGTCGGCTGCAACTCCTTTCACCTCCAATCCGCACGACCTGGGCAATCTTCCTTACGACCTTTTCCTGACCGAGCTTTGCGGCATCCTGTCGCTCTCACTGAACTTACTCAAGCCGTCGGGCTACATGGTTGTATTCGCCAAAGACCTGCAACCGACGCCCCAGCACCACAATATGCTCCACGCCGACCTTGTCACGCGCCTTTCAGGCGTTGAAGGGCTTGCCTACAGGGGCTGCAAGATCTGGTATGACCGCACCCCGCGCCTGTATCCCTTTGGCTATCCTTACAGGTTCGTCGCCAACCAACTGCACCAGTATATATTGATCTTCCAGAAAGTTGCAGTACCGAAATAGGCGGACGAACGCCGGTTCTCTACACCCGACGCGCCGGGCACCGTTGCCGGTCGTGCTTCACTGCTATCGCTCCAGCTATTAGGGACCGTAAATGAACGAGAATGATGACAGATATCGCATACTTGTAGAGCAGTCGCCGGACGGTATCGCTACCTATGATCAGCAAGGCCGGATACTTGAGGTAAATGACCGTGCTCTGGAAATGCTGGGCTACAAGCGTGGAGAAGCGCCGCGCAACGTGGTCGATTTGATCGCGCCCGAAGACCTGGCTGCGCAGCCCCTGAGGACAGACCTCCTGCGGGATGGTCATCCTATCACTGGCGAACGGGTGCTGCTTCGTAAAGACGGCACGCGCCTGCTGGTCGAACTAAGCGCAAGAATGCTGAGTAATGGCACAATCCAGGTGGTTGTGCGCGACATTACAGAGCGCAAACGCCTTGAGAACGAGATAATGCGCTCTCGGGACTTCTATTTGACCCTGCTGGAGGACTTCCCGGCGCTTATCTGGCGGGCAGGCACCGATGGCGGACGCGACTACTATAACCGCACATGGCTTAATTATACGGGTCGCACTCTGGAGCAGGAACTGGGCGACGGCTGGACCGAAGGCGTTCACCCAGATGATCTTCACCGATGTTTACAGACATATCATACGGCTTTTGATGAGCGCGAGCCCTTCCTGATGGACTACAGGCTCCGCAGACATGATGGCGTGTACAGGTGGCAACAGGACCACGGCAGCCCGTTCTATGATGTGGATGGTACTTTTGCGGGCTACCTCGGCTCGTGCTATGACATAGAGGGCCAGAAGAACGCAGAAGACGAGATCAGGAAGCTGAACGCTCAACTGCAAGAGCGAGTGGCCAGGCGTACGCAAGAACTCGAAAGTAGGAGCCACGCACTGAGCGTCGAGGCCGCCGAAAGAAAGCGGGTGGAAGAGGCTTTGAGGATCAGCCAGTCGCAACTGCGCCGCCTGGTCGAGTCGAATATCATTGGTGTCTGCGTCACTAATTTCGATGGCGTCTTATTTTATGCCAACGATGCTTTCCTGAGCATGATCGGCTACACTCGCGACGATTTCGACCGAGGAGTTATCAACTGGAAAGACCTGACGCCCCCTGACTACCGGCACATTGACGAGCAAGTCATCCGGCAACTGCAACAAACAGGGGTGTACGATAAATATGAGAAGGTTTACACGCACAAGAATGGATCTCTTGTGTTCGTGCTGGCAGGTGCAGCGTTGCTGGACGGCTCGACCAATCTTGCCATCTCCTATGCGTTGGACATAACCGCGCAAAAAGAAGGCGAGCTTGAACGCGTCCTGTTGCTGGCCCGTGAGCAGGTAGCGCGCCGAGAGGCCGAAGATGCGGTACGCACTCGGGATGAACTGCTCGCTATTGTTTCCCATGATCTGAAGAACCCTTTGACGGCTATCAAGGGCTATTCGCAGCTTCTCAGGCGCCGCGTGACTGCGCTCGCGCCTGATGTTGCGCCCAGGCTGGTCGACATTATCGGGCACATAGATGATTCGTCATCCAAGATGAACCAGCTGCTGAACGATTTGCTCGATTTCGGTAGACTGCAGGCCGGGCAACCTCTGTCGCTTCAGCGCAGGTCGTTCAACCTTGTTACCCTGGCGCGCGCCGTAGCTAAGGAATACGGGCGCAATTCTACTCTTCACAGGATAACAGTCAGCACAGATGACGAAGCGCTTGTGGGCCGGTGGGATTCCACTCGCCTCGAGCAGATGTTGTCGAATCTGCTGTCTAACGCGCTCAAGTACAGCCCGGCGGGGGGTACGGTTACTATCAAGCTTTGGCGCGAACAGGAGCCCGCTCCCGAGAATGAGGCCGCCCCAGCAGGTTGGGCTGTGCTTGCCGTGCAAGATGAAGGGATCGGCATCGCCCCATCGGAGATTACGCACATTTTTGAGTGGTACAGGCGCTCAAGGGACGTGGCAAGAAGCGTCAGCGGTGCGGGAATCGGCCTTGCCAGCGCGAAGTACATAATCAATCAGCACGGCGGCGATATCTCGGTTGCCAGTGAACTTGGAGAAGGCACAACCTTTACAGTGCGGCTGCCATTGTAAGTTTCCGCCGGTAGAGCAGTGGTCAATCAGGTATTATTATGTTGTCAATGTTTTCTTCGGGCCTGGGGAACTGCGGGTCCATCGCTTCCAGCGTGTCGGCTATGGTGCGGGCGATTACGACATTGCGATACCATTTCTTGTTGGCTGGGATTACGTACCAGGGCGCGTAATCAGTTGAGCACTTGTTGATTGTGTCCTCGTAGGCGAGCATATAGTCGTCCCAGCGGGCGCGTTCAACGAGGTCGCTCGCGTGGAACTTCCATTGCTTGTCGGGTGTGTCGCGGCGCGCCTCAAGTCGCTGCTTTTGCTCGTCCTTGCTGATGTGCAGGTAGAACTTGATTATCGCGGTGTTGTTATCGTGTAGAAGTAGCTCAAAATTGTTGATCAGATCGTATCGCTTCTCCCAGACACTCTGGGGTACAAGCTCATGCACGCGCACGACAAGCACATCTTCGTAATGGGATCGATTGAATATGTTGATCATGCCGCGCTCGGGCGTCTTCTGGTGGATCCTCCACAGGAAGTCGTGCGCCAGTTCCTCGGGCGTGGGGGCTTTGAAACTCCACACCCGGCATCCCTCGGGGTTCACGCCCTCGAATACGCCACTTATTGTGCCGTCTTTGCCCCCGGTATCCATCGCTTGCAGAACGATCAATAGACTTTGCTTGTTTTCGGCGTAGAGGCGCTCCTGTAAGTTGCTGATGCGCTTTAGCTGCTTGTGTAACTCGTCGAGGCTGTCTTCCTCGTCCTTAAAATGCTCATGCTCATCTGGATCAATATCCTTCAAACGCACCAGCTCTCGCGGCTCTACCCTGTAGCGCGGATAGTCGGGCTTGGGGGTGCCGTCTCCCACGATCTTTTCGGGCTCTGCGACATCTAACGACGCATCATCCGCCGCGTTATCGTCTTTGTGCTTTTGATTGTGCTTGTCGTTGTTCCCCTTCTTTTTGTCATGCTTGCCCTTATCATGTCCCATAGAAGTCCTCCTGCGATTTTGCGTAGATTATAACCCATGTTGACGACTTTGCGCTCTCGTTGTAAACTGACGCGGGGCATCCTAACGTCCGCGCACAGCCCCCGCGATAGGAGCATAATTACAAATGATGAACCTGAACATTGACGTTCACCTGAATATGGAACGTGGCATGTACGAGCGATTGGTTGAGCGCGCCCAGGATCTGGGCTTGCCCTTGAGCGCTGTGGTGCGCGACGCAGTGGCCATGTACTTCTCTACGGTGCCGGCCCCCCCTGAGCGCAACACTACAGGGGCGATACCCGACGACCCCATCTGGGAGTTGCCCACACTTAGCGAGTCCTATGGCGGTTTGAGCGTACCCGCGTCAACGCCGGACGATGACAGAGAAGGGGGCGCGCTGTGATACAGAAGCGCACCATCTTCGTCAATTCGAGCGGCTGGTTGGCTCTCTACAATCCCCGCGACCCAAACCACGAGGCTGCCAGCCAACTCTGGGCGTACTTGCGCGACCAACCTGTGCGTTTCGTCATCACCGACTATGTCATCGACCAGGTGTACACGGCGCTCAAGATGTTCGGGTCACTACACGCGGCACAGGCTTTTCAGGCCGTCCTGAGGAACTCGCAACTGGTGAAGTTCTTTATGACCGACACGGTGATCTTTGATCGGGCCTGGCGTGTATTCGTTGAAGACGACCACCCTCAATGGACGTTTACCGATTGCGTGAACTTCGCCGTGATCCAGTACCTCGGTATCTCGGAGGTCTTCACCTTCGATGCCAATTTCAGCGATCCCGGCCTGGCGATAATTCCCAGCGGACGTTAAGCGGACGGGAGACGACGGGCGACGGGCGACCAAGCAGCGTCGTCTGTCGTCCGGTACAAACTAGCCTGCGCCCTGTCCCACCCACACTTCGCCGTCTTCGAAGTATTCTTTCTTCCAGACCGGCACGGTTGCCTTGAGCATATCGAGCGCCTCGCTGCACGCTGCGAACGCCTCGGCCCGGTGCGGCGACGACGCTGCTATTATCACGCTGATTTCGCCCACGGCCAGTTTGCCCGTGCGATGGCGCATGGCGATATTGTGCAGGCTATGCTTGCTTATCATCTCCACGCCAATGCGCTCCATCTCGGCCTCGGCCATACCCGCATAGGCCTCATACTCCAGGGCTACTACGCTCCGCCCATCGTTGTTATCGCGCACTGTGCCGACAAACGTAACCACGGCACCATCCCCACCCGTCAATACTGCGTTGACAAGGTCGTCCACCGAAAGGGGCCGATCTGTTACTTCGAAGAGAGAGCGCCCTTCGATTAGCCGGTGAGGTTGGCCGGATAGGGGATCAGTCATGTTCAGCCTCCACTTACCGGCGGGAGGAACGCGACTTCGTCGCCCTCATGCAGGGCTTCGTGTGGGTTTGTGTAGGCACTGTTGAGCGCAAACGCTACCGTACCGGTATGCGGTGCGAGGCGTGGATACAGGCTGATCATGCGCGCCCAGACGTCGCCCACGCTGGCGCCGGGCTCCAGCTCTACCGCACTTTGCGAGGAGCCTACTACTTCGCGCAGGGACGCAAACAGAAGAACTTTTACTTTCATCGCTCATTTACTCCGGCTGCATTCCGTGCAACATTTATGTTCATGATCACTCAAGTTTATTCTACGGCTTGTGGGATGGAATGGCAAAGGCGAGCGGTCTGCTCGCCGGAAGGAGAACAAAATAGAGGCCGATCGCGCTGTGCGATCGGCCTCTATTCTCATTTCTGAGTTGTATTCAGACCCCTATGGTTGGCAGGAGGGGAAGAAGGTGTTAGACACAATCTTGCTTGCCTGGCCTCTGGTAGCGTTAGCGCCTGGCCTGAAGTAGGGTAGGTTGTTGGGTCCGCAGGGCTCTCCAGTGCCACCACATGGATAGCCGTTGATGATGCCTCTGTTACTCAATCTCCAGATGAAGTCATAGAAGGTTGAGCCTGGTAGCACATCCTCGTATTGCTGGGCACCCGGTGTGTCGTTGTACCCGGCTGCATTAGCGTCTATCTTGGATAGCTGCCCTCTTGTAACGTTGGCGTTGGGTCGGAAGTAGGGCAGGTTGTTAGGTCCGCATGGCTCGCCTACTCCTCCGCATGGGTATCCGGTGACAAATCCTCGGTCTGACAGTCTCCAGATGAAGTCGAAGAAGGTCGAGCCTACTGCGACGTCCTCGTATTGCTGTGCTCCTGGAGGCTCGTTGAAGCCTGCAGAGTTGGCAGCAATCTTGGCGAACTGGCCCCTTGACACGTTGTTGCTTGGGCGGAAGTAAGGGTCGTTGTTGCCGTTGCAAGGCTCACCTGCGCCACCGCATGGATAGCCATTGATGATGCCACGGCAAGCCAGACACTGGATGAACGGGTAGAATGTGCTTCCCACCGGCACGTCCTCGAAGGAGATCGTGCAGGCTGTAGGTGTTTCAGTAGGAATTGGAGTGGCTGTAGCGGGGCAGTCGGGCAGGGTCAGATTGAACTGCATTCCTGCACTTATGCCGGAGGTATCACAACTGATCTCGGTGAAGCGTGTGTTTGCTCCATCGAATGCACCCTGTACACCGATGGTCGCGCTGTTTGAGTCGGTCGTAATTGCCCCGTAGGTCAATTCAAAGTTGTTGCTGCCTTCATGCAAAGTGAGCTCTGCGTCAAGAGTGCCGCTGTCGGCAAGTGAGGTAGCCTTCAACTCAAGGTAGAAGATGCGGTTCGGGGCTATGCCTGTTGTGGCCGTAAAGTAGCCCTGACCTGCAGCAGTAGTAGTGAGGTCGTCCCAGTATAGCATGATGGCATTGTCGTAGACGAGCGCTGGCAGGCAAGCGTTGCCATAGGCTACGCTACTACTGCCGAACTGGGCAACACCATTTGAGTCAAGATTCAGAGCGTTGTAGCTGTTGCCATACAACTGGACTGAGAATGGCAAAGGAATCTGCTTACCGCAGTCGTCGCAATGGATGCCGACATCATTCGTGGCGGGTACTACAACGCCTGTGGCGGTCGCTACTGAGTAGTTCAGGCAGATGGCGGGCACGGGTGTAAAGGTGGGTGTAGCGGTCGCTGTGGAGGTAGCTGTAGGAGGCGTGCCTGTGGCAGTGGGGGTGGGTGTGCTTGCGCCGCAACCAGGGAACTTGAAGGAGCCTATGCGGGTCTGCCAGTTCGTGCTGGTTGTTGCATAGTACTCGTTTGTGTACCAGAAGGTGCAATCGTCCACCGGGTCAATACTCATAGCCGAGTAGTCACCCCAGCGGTTGAAGCCTGTCTGTGAGCCTGTGCCGGCGATCAGCGTGCCTTCGCCCTGTGAAAGCTGGCCCAGGGGATCGCTTGCGAGGCGGCCTGCGTAGCGGATGCTCGGGTACGTTGCAGAGCTTGATACGCTGTAGCCAACGGCGATATTGCCGTCGCCGTCCATAGCCATGGAGGGCATCCAGCGGTTGTCTGTGTCAGGGGCGTATGTACCATTCTGATAGAGCGTAGGAGCGTTGCTCAGTGGGCTGCGGAGTTCATACCAGCGCACACCGGCCTGGTCGGTGCCTGTAGCGTCTACACGCGTTGTGCCGAGCAGAGTTTCAAAGCTGCCCATATTGCGATAAGAGAGGCGATGCATCATTCTATCGTCCAATGCATCAAGTTTCTGGGCTGTGCCGGGCTGGGAGATGCAGTTACGGCTGCCACCGCACATGTCGGGGTCGAATGGGGCTACAGGTATGGTGAAGGGGCCTGTCAGCACGCTGTTGGCCGGCGTGCCGTAATCAACGTGGAAGTGCCAGATGCGGAACGAGCTGAACGTACCCGAGCTACTGCCGAAGATACCGGGCGCACCTGCGGGAGGAGGGTTAGCTCCGTCTAGGTCGGCAGGAAGGTCGTTGCCGAAGAAGCTACCGGGGTTGACTTCCTGATAGGTGGCTGTTGGGTCGCCTACGAGCATCTTGGCGCGCTCGAATACGCCAAAGGCGGGGCTATCAAACGAGTTACCCAAGAACTTGTTGGCGGTAAAGTAATAGCCGTCAGGCCACACGCCATAGTGAGGGTAGTCGTACAGGTCAGTCGTACTCTGCTGGAAGAAGTACCGGTGATATGCGCCCGTAGGATCTGGTGTTTGCGAGATAGCGATACACTGGCCGTAAGGAGCCGAGGAGGTGAACTGCGATACAAACCAGCGGTCAGCGGCCTGATCATACAGAGTTACAGGGTCGCCTGAGTTCTGGGTCTGGCAAGGGCCACCGAAGCCCGACCAGAGGGTGTTGATGTGCACAGGACCAAATAGTGATGTACCCGTCTTATCCCAGATCTGGATCGAACCGTTGACTGTCTGCACGTAGTTGTTGGGTCCCACGTCACCATTGGTGTCGGGGGGCCAACCTGTGCCGCCTGTCGAGAACGAAATTCCGGGGAAGTTCACGATGGGTGTTGGCATCGCGAGCGGGCCAAAGTAGTTCTGGACAACGGGATCTGTGATCGCTCCCCAGGAGTGATAAGAAGGAACCGGGTTCTCGGGACCTTCCTGCTTGGCAGTACCGGCAGCAGGTATCATATCCCGCAGGGGGATAGATGTGTCGGCCTGCGTCGCCTGTATAACCGTTACGCTACCGATTTTGGTGACAGGAACGTCGGGCTTTACCGCGCTCGTGTCTGCAGCGCCCGCGGGCGCGTTCATCTGTGGGCCACTCTTGGCGGCTGTTGCGGGTGCGGTGCTGTTTGAGCTGAACTTGCTGAGCAAACCTGCTCCCAGTGCAAGAGCGAGCAACATCGCCACTACTACAACAGCGTAGCTAGTGCGCCTTTTGCCATTGTTATTGTTTCGCATGTTCTTCCTTTCCTTCGCGTGTACCTAGTCTAATATACCCTTTGCAGCCTCTATGCCCGACTATGCTTGTTCCGGTTGTTTGCGCACATTTCCTTTCTACCACGGTCAACCCCTCGCAGTATCAAGAATTGGCGTGTTCACTTGAAGTAGATCTATGGGTGGGAACTGTAGGACAGCATAATAGGCAAGCACTGCCAAAGGCCCGATATATGGGATGAGCCACCGGCTCGCGTTGAGCCGCCGGCGCAAGGCATAACTTTACCCCATATATTTAACAGATTTGATGGGTCGGTGTCAATAGGTAAATACATAAATGCGGGCATAAATGAAATACTTTGGCCAAGAGAATGTTCTTTTTGCGACATTCTTGCTGCTCCGATGTCGGACGGTAAAGGGCTTCCCTCATCTCTCTCGGCATCTACCGCTCCCAAACGTTCCTTGCCCTGCCCACATGCAATATGATAGAATTTTCACAATTACTCATTTTGAGCACTGATTATTTATGCAACTTGATTTCTTGACCAATCTCGCCGCCTGGGGTTTCGCCCTCCTGGTTTACCCGGGTCTGCTATTCGCGGCTTTGCTCGCGCTGGTAGGTCACTGGCTGGCGGGTCTTATTGCGCCCCTCTTCATGCCCAAGCTCTACAGGCAGCGAACCAGAATCGGCGCATTTTTCGGCCCTATCCTGCTTATATCGAAGCTGCTAGGCCGCAAGAACGCGGCACGCTGGCAAGCCGATTCACCCGCCAGCGCGCCTGCGGCCGACTCTTCATCGCTCGTTGCGGAAAACTTGCTGGTGTTGGCCGGGGTCATTGCTTCCCTTATCGCCCTTGCTCTCATGCCTCTGGTAGGCAACCCAGTAACCGAGCAACTTGGCGTGAGCAGCAACCTCTTTGTTATTCTCGCGCTGCTTGCAGTTTATCCACTCGTGTCAGTTGCGGTGCAAGCGCGGTCGGGGGGCCTTTCGGGTATGGCGGCGGCGCAAACCGTTGGCTCCCTGCTTACAGGACTTCTGCCCACGTTGCTGATTGTCGCTGCACTGATACAGGTGGCCGGCAGTCACACTCTCTCTATGGCGAGCTTGCTTGAAGCACCGGTCACTCCCCAGCAGACTTTCGTACGCGTGTTGGCTGGCGTGGCTCTACTGGTGGCGTTGCCCTGGTGGCTGGGGGGCGCGACTTTGCGTGATACAGGGCGCCCAGGGGCAGGCTTACTGGCGGGCAAGCTTGTCCAGACCGCAGCCCTCTCTGTCTTCTGGTCGCTCCTTGTGCTGCCCTTGCCCGGCGACGCTGCTTGGTCCTATATATTGCCTGCCCTGGGCGCCCTTTTCGCCTGCCTGGCAATGCGGTTGCTGTCCGATCTGTGGGTTCCCTCGCGCCGTCCATCCGATGCGGCAAACCTCGCGTGGGCCACAACGCTGCCACTGGCTATATTTGCTTTCATACTTGGTCTATTGGGTAATTCTTAATTGCGAATTCTTAATTCTTAATTGGGAGCTATGGACGACTACGCGTATGACACATTTGCTGAACCAAAGATTATGAAGCTAGCCATTACAGGTACACGAGGCACACTCGGACAGGCTCTCGTCAGGCAGGCCACCGCCGCAGGGCATGACATCCTCCACCTGAATCGACCTGAGCGCGATATAACCGACCCCGCGGCGGTCACGCGTGAGATACTGGCCTTCGCCCCGGATACTGTTCTCCACCCTGCCGCATATACCAATGTTGACGGCGCCGAGAGCAGTTTTGCAGAGGCTTTTGCTGTGAATGGCATCGGCACGCGGAACCTGGCGCTGGCCTGCGTCGCCGCGAACGCCCAGCTGGTCTACGTCAGCACGAATATGGTCTTCTTTGACGAAAAGCGCACTACACCCTTCAACGAATGGGATGTGCGCACTCCCAGAGGTGCCTATGCCGAAACAAAATATGCAGGGGAGAACTACGTAGAGCATCTCATGCAGCGTTTCTACATTACGCGGGTATCGTGGCTATATGGCAAGCAAGGTGACAGTTTCATCCATAAGATCGTACGTGCCGCCGATGCTAAAGGGGCGTTGAGCGTGGTAGCCGACGAGATCGCTACTCCCACTTATGCTGAAGACTTCGCTGCCGCCCTTCTGCAACTTATGCAAACGGGCCTCTACGGGTGGTATCATTTGCCGAATGAGGGCGAATGTTCACGCTATGAATACGCACAGGAGGTCATGCGCCTCACGGGCCGCTCGCACATTCCTCTGACGCCCACCAGGCTGGCCGATTACACGCGCCCTGCTCCAACGCCTCCTTACTCTACTATCAAGAACAACGTGGGCGCACAGGCGGGCATTATCTTGCGGTCCTGGCAAGATGCGCTGGCCGATTATTTGACCTCAGTAGAAACGGTGGGTATCCCAGGTTGATATTGCGACATTCGGAGACTGCCCGTACCGGCAAGCCCTTCCTCTCGCGGCCCCTACGATAAGCGTCCGGGTCCGGCGATTCTTCAACCACGAGACTTTTGTCCTATGCACACACGCGTATCTATAATGATCCCTACCCATAACGGTGCTCATCTTCTACCTGAGTGCCTGGACGCACTCTGGCACCAGACCTACCGCGATTTCGAGCTCATAGTCGTAGACGACGCTTCGACTGACAATACCGCCGAGCTATTGCTGGCATACCCCGAGGTGAAGCACCTGCTGCACTTGCCGGGCGAACGCGGCAACGGATTCGTGGCGGCAGCCAACGCGGGACTGACCGAGGCCTCGGGCGACATAATAGTTTTCCTTAACAACGATGCAGTGCCCGAATCTACCTGGCTGGGCGAATTGTTGGGTGCTCTTGACCGCAATCCGTGGGCAAGTATGGCGACGAGCAGACTGATTCTCTACGATCGTCCCGGCCACTTTCACTCAACGGGCGATTATTATGGTCTGGACGGCATCCCCAACAGCCGTGGCGTGTGGCAGGCCGACGTGGGTCAGTACGAGCATGAAGAAGAGGTCTTTGGGCCTTGCGCTGCAGCGGCAGCCTATCGCAGCGAGGTGCTGGCCGACCTCGCTATCCACGGAGGAACGACTCCGCCCGGCTACGTCCTTGATCCCCAACTATGGATGTACTGCGAGGATGTGGACCTCAATTTGCGGGCGCGCCTGCGCGGCCACCGCACCGTCTACGTACCCACAGCGGGCGTCCGGCACCGGCTTAGCGCCACGGGGGGCGGCGCTCTTGCTTCGTACTATGTGGGGCGCAACCTGATCTACCTGATCGCCAAGGACCTCCCCTGGCGCGTCATCCGGCGCCACTTGCCCGGCATGATCATGGCACAAGTGCGCATGGCTAGCGAGGCGTTGCGTGCCATTCGCGGCGCTGCTGCTCGTGCGCGTTTGCGGGGCATGTTGGTGGGCTTGCTGACATGGCCTCGCGTGCTTCCGGCCCGCAGGCGAGTGCTGTCCAGCACGCTGGTTAGCCCTTCGCACTTCGAGAAGACGCTCAGAAAGTACTCCCATCAGGCTGAGGAAGGCTCAGCGTGATGTTCGCGTGGTAGAATGCTGTGCAAAAAACTTGCGAAGAATGGTGTTCTGTAGTATAATCGTCAGAACTTCATATGTTTCCGGCTGAGAGCGACTCACTGAAAGTCGTCTCAGTTTTTTTATTCATCGCAATGCAGCGCGTAATGACTGCTATACGCGCCATGAGAAGTTATGAGAGGTAGTGAAATGGTTGCTGACAAGCCTGTATATCTAACTGCCGAAGGTAAGGCAACACTCGAAGAAGAATTGAATCACCTGAAGTCTGTCCGACGGCCCGAAGTAGCTGATCGTATCCAGCAAGCCAAGATGGATGGCGACGTTAGCGAGAGCGGCGAATATGAGGACGCCAAGAACGAGCAGGCTATGGTTGAAGGCCGCATTCGTACGGTGGAGCACATGCTGCTGAACGCGCAGATAATCGAAGAGACCAAGAGCGACGTTGTCGTCCTTGGCGCCCACGTCAAGCTGCGGGATGGCGATGGCGAGAATTACGAGTGGACAATAGTGGGTTCGGCTGAGGCTAACCCGCGCCAGTCGAAGATATCCAACGAGTCGCCCGTCGGTAAAGCCCTTATGGGTAAAAAGAAAGGCGACAAAGTGCGCGTTGAGACACCTGGCGGCGTCGAAGAGTTCTCAATCCTGAAAGTGGGGTAAAAACCTCCTCCAACGGATGATTCTACGAGGACCGGCCAGGAAGGCCGGTTCTTTTCTTGAGGTTACCATATGGATGATTATGTAAGCGAGCTAGACATGAATGACCAGGCGCAGAGTCGCCTGTCAAAGCTGAATGAGATCCGGGCGCTGGGCGTAGATCCCTACCCCGCCCGGTCCAGCCGCACCCATACGGCGCAGGATGCTATCGCGGTGTTTCAAGAGTGGGAAGCCGCGGAGCAGCCCGCGCAGGACGAGCAGCCAGTTGCAGAGGGCGAGCCTGTCAAAGCCCGGCCCAACCCCGTGGTGACCATCGTCGGACGTCTGCGCCTGCGCCGTGCGGCGGGCAAGGCCACCTTCGCGCATATCGAGGACGAGTCGGGACGCGTGCAGCTTTATTTCCGCACCAACGACTTGCAGGAGAAGCCATGGGATTACGAGGCTGTCAATTCCCTGCTTGACCTGGGCGATTTTATACAGGCGGACGGCTTCATGTTTCGCACCCGCACGGGCGAAGTAAGCCTGCATGTTCAAAACTACCGCCTTTTGTCGAAGGCTCTACACCCGTTGCCCGATAAGTATCACGGCCTTTCGGATACCGAGACGCGGTATCGCCAGCGCTATCTGGACCTTATCGCTAATGATGAATCGCGCGAGGTGTTTCGGGCTCGCTCGCGCACCGTATCCTCCATGCGCCGCTTTCTCGATGCCCGTGGCTTCCTTGAGGTAGAAACCCCCGTTCTCCAGCCGCTTTATGGGGGTGCGACGGCCCGACCTTTCGTCACCCACCACAACACTCTCGACCAGGACCTTTACCTGCGCGTCGCAGACGAGCTTTACCTCAAGAGGCTCATTGTGGGCGGGTTCGAGCGCGTGTACGAGATCGGCCACGACTTCCGCAACGAAGGCATCGATATCAAGCACAACCCTGAGTTCACCATGCTGGAGTTGTACCAGGCCTACGCAGACTACAACACTATGATGGACACGCTCGAAACGATGGTATCTGAGATAGTGCGCGAGCTGCACGGCGGCTACAAGCTGACGTACCAGGGCCAGGAACTTGATTTCACCCCGCCCTGGCCTCGTGTGGATTGGCGCACAGCCTTGCATGAGCAGTCGGGCATCGACATCGCCAACTATCCCGATGCTCAGGGCCTACTGCAGGTCGCCCGCGCCAAGGGTGTTGACATAGAAACTGGGGCCAGCCACGCCAAGATACTGGACGAGTTACAGGGCCACTTCATTGAACCCCTGCTTATGCAGCCATCCTTCTTGCTCGACTACCCTCTGGAGGTGTCACCTCTGGCCAAGATGAAGGAAGGTGACCCTGCAGTGGTAGAGCGCTTTGAGGCGTTCGTGTACTCTTTTGAGATAGCAAACGCCTTCTCGGAGCTGAATGATCCTCTTGATCAATACGAGCGGTTCAAGCAGCAGGTAGAGGCAGGGCGCGGCGGAGACGAGGAAGCGCACCAGATGGACAGAGACTATATTACGGCCCTCATGACGGGCATGCCCCCTACGGGTGGAATGGGTGTGGGCGTGGACCGTCTGGTTATGGTCCTCACCGACACCTACTCCATTCGGGATGTTATCTTCTTCCCCCACATGAAGCGCATCGAAAGCTGAAAAAACGTTGGCCCAGCTCTTGCAGATAATAATGGTAACAGTCTAACATCAATGGAGACCTTTCATTATGATCAAGGCAAGAGAAATGGCGAGTAACAAAGCTGATGACGATGCAGGTACACTGAGCGAACATATAGCTGAGAGCTTGCCTGAAAAAGCTAGCAATATCCCACCCGGAACGAAAGTGCTCGTGATTGTCAATCCTTCATCGGGCAAGAAGGGAGGGTTTACTACCAATGGCCAGGGCGTAGATGACGTGAAGGCAGCACTGCAAGCAGTCGGGGTTGACGCAGACATTCGCGAAACTGAATATCCAGGGCACGCCACTAAACTGGCAGGCGCCGCTGTAGGCGATGGATACGAGGTTGTTATAGCTTGCGGTGGTGACGGTACGGTGGCCGAAACGGCCAAAGCCCTCGTAGGCAAGAAGGGCGTGACACTGGGTATACTACCTCTGGGCAGCGCTAACAACGTAGCCCATATGACGGGCGTACCCTTCGACCTGATGGAGGCAGCCCGCAACCTGCACACGGGTCCCGTCAAGGATATAGACGTAGGGAGATGCAACGGGGAATATTTCTTCGAGACAGCGGGAATCGGCCTGGATGCCGCGCTCTTCCCCATCCTGAACAAAGTAGACAAGGGCGAATACATCCGCCTATGGGATGCGCTGACTACTCTGTTCAGGTTCCGGCAGCGAACTGTGACGCTGAGGCTCGACAAGCGTATAGTGCGTGTCAAAGCGCTTGTCGTGCTGGTCGCGAATGGACCCTACTGGGGTTATTCGGTGCCTCTCGCTCCTGATGCCCTGATAGATGACCACAAGTTTGACGTGGTAGTGTTTTGTAACTTCAGCAAGACCGACTTCATGCGCCACATTCTGTCTGCCATATTTCGCCGTAATAAAGTAAGCAACGGAGCAGACACAAACGAGCATAATCCTCTGGCACACACGAACCACCACAGGGTACAAACATACAGGGCCAGGCAGGTACAGGTTCTAACTTCTGATGGCGCACATGATGGTACTCACGCCGGTGTACAGCCACGCCCCATATCGCGCTCGAACAAGAACAGTTTGCTCAACCATACGAATCACCCCAAAGTGCGCACCTATAGTGCCAGGCGCGTGCAAGTTACGACCTCCAAACGACGGCACTGGCCCGTCCATGCCGATGCTCTACCACGAGGTCGCACACCGGCCTTGATCGAGCTTCTGCCTGGCGCGCTGCGCGTTATCACCGGTAGCGGGAACACTGACGCTCCCGCATTATAGCCATTTTCACAGGGGCCTGGGCTAGCTTTGCATGCTGCCTTATGGCGTCTCCGTTCCGACCGGCAGTAACCTTCACATTACAGAATAACGCAGACGCTGCTATAATAGCTGTGGCTGCGTGTTGCTTCGCGCTGTAGGAAAACGCTGCGGCAGGCTTGGCGCTTGCCCGCAAGAGACATTTTGCACGTCAGCATATTTTTATTTGGAAGGTTTGGTGCTATGGCAGAATTTGGGGAACAGTCATGGGAAACTTAGGGCTTCCCGAGCGCGCTCAGAACCTACGTAACATGGTCGAGCAGGGCGTTGACGTACTTGTTATCGGCGGCGGTATTACGGGCTGTGGCGTGGCTCTTGATGCGGCTGTACGCGGTTATAGAGTGGGTCTGGTAGAGCAAAATGATTTTGCATCGGGCACTAGTAGCAAATCAACCAAGCTGGTACACGGTGGCATACGCTATTTGCCGCAGTACGATTTTACCCTTGTGCGGGAGGCGTTGGTCGAGCGCGGCCACCTGACGCGCAACGCGCCGTTCCTCGTGCGCCCACTCGGCTTTCTACTGCCCCTCTACAAAGATGCTCGCCGCCCTCTCGGCATTCCTATAGTGCCTCCGTTCGGTATCGGTCTGGGTCTGATGCTAAGGATGGGTTTGTACCTGTACGACTTCCTCTCGGGCCGTTTGGGCATCCATCCCCATCGCCGCATAAGCCTGCATAAGGCGTCCAGCCTGGCGCCCTGCCTGAAAGTGGACGGACTCAAGGATGCGTTCATCTACTACGATGCGCAGACCGACGATACCCGCCTGACGTTGACAGTGCTGCGTACGGCAGCGGCACACGGGGCTATTGTCGCTAATTATGCCGAGGTCTGTGGCTTTGAGCGCATCGATGAAGCTATTACAGGTGCGCGAGTGCGCGATGCTATGACCGGGCAAGAGCACACGATTCGTGCGCGCTACATAGTCAACGCCACCGGGGTTTTCGCCGAGCGTGTCGAAGCGATGGCGGGAGGCGAGCCTTCCATGCGTGTTGCCCCGGCTAAAGGTGTCCACCTGACCGTCCCCCGCGAACCGCTTCGTATGATGCATAACACCGCGGTCGTGCTGCCCGAAACCGAGGACGGACGTATCCTCTTTCTGGTGCCGTGGGGCCCGCGCGTCACTATCGGGACCACTGACACCGCCGGCGGCGATATTGAGCGCCCCATGGCCGCCGAAGAAGATGTAGATTACCTGCTGCGCCATGTCAACAAGTACATGGAGTGCACCTTGACCAAGCAGGATATCATCAGCACCTGGGCGGGCTACCGCCCTCTTGTACATGCCAAACGCTCGCGCGCCAAGACGGCGCAGCTATCGCGCACTCATGCGGTGCTGCTGGGCAATGGCGGGCTTATTACGATAGTGGGTGGTAAGCTGACCACCTACAGGCGCATGGCTCTGGATACGGTGAACGAAATCGACAAGAAAGAAGGCAAACGCGGACTGCCTGATACGACGAAGCTGTCCCTTGAGGGAGCCGAGCACTGGGACAAGGTGCGTAAAACTCTCCCGGCGCAGGCAGCAGCGCTTTGCGTGTCGACCGATATAGTTCGCCGCCTCGAAAACTACGGCGACCGGGCTCTTGTGCTGCTCGACCTGATAAGGGAGGACCCGGCACTGGGCAAGCGCATAGTGTCCGACCTGCCTTATACGATGGCCGAAGTGGTCTATGCCTGCCGCTACGAAATGGCGGTCACATTGGACGACATCCTGACACGCCGTTTGCACGTCAACTTCGAGGCCTGGGGCCGTGGCCTCGACGTCGCCCCGGCGGTCGCTGAGCGTATGGCAGCCGAATTGGGTTGGGATGCTGCTGAACAGCAGAGGCAAGTGGCGGCATACCTCCCGTTAGAGTCGTAGGAAGAGCCGGGACATGAGCAGCATGACCAAAGAGCGTTATATCCTCGCCCTGGACCAGGGCACAACGAGCTCGCGGGCGATCATTTTCAGCCACTCGGGCCGCATCATTGCGCAGGCGGGTCAGGAGTTTGAGCAGATCTACCCACAACCGGGCTGGGTAGAGCATCGCCCCGATGATATTTGGACTAGCCAGATTGACGTTGCCCGCAGGGCGCTGCAACAGGCCCAGTTGCAGGCCGGCGATATCGCCGCTATTGGCATAACGAACCAGCGCGAAACAACCGTAGTGTGGGACCGCACCACGGGTGCGCCTATTTACAACGCTATCGTCTGGCAGGATCGTCGCACCGCGACCATATGCGATGACCTCAAGAATCGCGGCTGGACTGAAAAGATACGCGAAAAGACGGGGCTTGTGATCGATGCCTATTTTAGCGCCACTAAAATCAAATGGCTGCTGGACAACGTAGATGGCGCGCGTACAAAGGCTGAGCGCGGCGATCTTCTCTTCGGCACTATAGATACGTACCTAATATGGCGGCTTACCGGAGGCTCAGCGCACGTAACCGATTACTCCAACGCCAGCCGCACGATGCTATTCAACATAAAGACCCTGCAATGGGATGATGAGTTGCTGGCCGCCCTGGGCATACCCGCCGTAATGCTGCCCGCTGTACATGAGAGCAGCGACCTTTACGGTTACACTACTGCCGACCTGTTCGGCTCTCCTATCGCCATCGCGGGCGACGCAGGGGATCAGCAGGCCGCCACGTTCGGGCAGGCATGCTTCTCGCCGGGCATGGTCAAGAACACCTACGGTACAGGATGCTTCATGCTGGTCAATACGGGCAACAGGCCGGTGCTGAGCAAGCACAACCTGTTGACCACCATCGGGTGGGGGCTCAATAACGAAATTGTGTACTGCCTTGAGGGCTCTATCTTCGTCGCAGGCGCCGCCGTCCAGTTCCTGCGCGACAACCTGAAGATTATCGAGCACGCCGCCGATAGCGAAGGGCTGGCAGCATCTGTTGCAAGCAGCGGCGGTGTTTACGTTGTGCCTGCTTTTGTAGGGCTGGGCGCTCCCTACTGGGACCCGTATGCGCGTGGGGCGGTGCTGGGCATTACGAGGGGCACAGGCCGGGCCGAGATAGCCCGTGCAACGCTGGAGGCGGTTGCTTACCAGACCCGTGATGTGTTGGCAGCCATAGTTGCTGACAGTGGGATAGATCTGGCCGAGCTACGGGTTGATGGCGGGATGGTCGCCAACGACTTCCTGATGCAGTTCCAGGCCGATATCTTGGGGGTGCCGGTGTTGCGGCCCGACGTTGCAGAAACCACAGCCCTCGGCACCGCATACCTGGCGGGCCTTGCGGTGGGCTACTGGAAAGATACGCAAGATATAGCGCAGAACTGGGCGCTCAACAGGCGGTTCGTACCCAACATGGACGGGGATACACGTTCCCGGCTTTACAGGGGATGGCAGCGCGCTGTGAAGCGTGTGCTTGCGTGGGAAGAATCGGACGAAACCGACTTGGGGACCGTCGCTACCGGCTCGGAATAAATAGACGCCTGCTACGGACCTCCAGCTACGGCTTGCCGTCCCGGCTTCTGATCTGTTGTTGTTCTTTGGCCATGATAGGTCGCGGGGCGGGGGAGGCTGATGTGAGAGCCGCTTCTGCTTCTTCAGTCTGGAATGGCCCGGCCTTTTCCCTCGTGTTTTGCCGTTCTTCTGCTCTTCGCCCACGGCTCCTTCGAAGCCCTATACCTGCCGTAATGAGCACCGCCACTCCTATCACGAACACCGCTTGCGCCTGACCTATCCAGTCGGCAATTGCCCCGGCAAAGAAGACCGGCAGCAGTAAAATCGCGTTCGATATTGTGAAGAACGCCGAAAAGACGCGGGCGCGTATCTCCTGCGGTGAGCGTTCTTGCAGTGCGGTCTGGGCGGGCACCGAAATAAAGCTGTTGAACAGCCCCAGGAAGAAGGTCAGGACGCCCAGGAAGGTCAATATGACCATTTCGCCCGGCACGGTTCCAAACACGCTCGAGTAGAACCATCGCAGGATCGGGTAGATCAGGGCAAACAACATCAGGGTCACGCCCGCCGCTAGCAGGCTCACGTTGATCATGAATTCCCTGTTGTCCTTACGCGCAATGCGCCCAACCAGCAGCACGCCCGCCACCAGCCCGACCCCGCCCGGCAGGAGCACATAAAATAGCTTGCTCTGGTCGATGTTCAAGTACTGCAGGAAGCCCGGGCCAATGGTGCCCAGCATCATAAATACCGCGATCGCCACAGACCAGTAGATGATCGCGCTCATGATCACGGGGTCGCGCCTGATGAAGCGCCACCCTTCGGCCAGTTCTTCAGCGGCCTCTTTGTACCCTGATCTTGCAATAGTGGCTGCACCACCGGCCACCCCGCTCACGCTCACTTTTTCGCCCTTCTTGCGGCGCTCAGCCACTGTCTCTTCAGGCCTATCTTGCGGCAGCAGGTATGTGCTGAAGGCAGCGGCCAGGCACAACACGAAGATGAAGATGTAGAGGCCCGTAAAGTTGTCATGGAATACCGTGTTCAGCAATAGCGGCCCCAGCACGACGAACCCGCCCAACTGCGTTGCAGGCAGGGTCAGGTTGAAAAGGGAATTCGCCGAGATCAACTCCTTCTTCTTGACCATCAACGGGATCATCGAGGCTTCTGCCGGGTTGAAGAATTGGCTTACCGCCGAGAATAGAAGCGTAATTATATAGATAACAGGCAATACCACGCCGACACCCCAGTCAGGGTTTATAAACAAATAGCCCAGCACCATGACTCCACGCAGCACGTTGGTCAAAATCAGCATGACCTTCTTAGAGTTGCGCTCGACAAAAACACCTGCGATTGCGGCGAAGAGAATAGCCGGAATGGTAAAACAAATGATGATACCTGATACGGCTGTACTGGACGCTGTGATCCGTGCGACCTGAAGCAGAAGGGCGAAGTTGACTATCTGCTGTGCAGTCTGTGACAGTATCTGCGCGGTCCAGAGCTTAACAAAGTTCGAGTTCCGCAGAACATCCATCATTTTGGCGGGAGCATCATGTTCTGCTTCGTCCGGCTTGCCGGTGTCCAGATTGCTTTCTGTAATCATAGTAATTGGTTATCTCGCTAGATTTCTTCTCGGCTGACCAGCTTCTTGACCCTGCGCTCGAATTCGGATCGGGGCAACAGCACTTTGTGCTCGCACCCCACACATCTCATACCGATGTCGGCTCCTACCCTCACCACGCGCCAATCGTAACTTCCGCAAGGGTGCGGTTTCCGCAGATTATACACATCCCCTATGCGTATGTCCATCGGCTGAACAGCCACGTTCTTCCTCATCCTTCTCTTTGTACGACCTTTCTACTACGGCAATTATTATACCACAAGGCTCCTGAAAGGCTCCCGAGCCGAATTCCTAATTGTTAATTTTGAACTCTTAATTGAACATAACCCATCACCCTATCTGTACCGCCTTCAAATCGCCTAAGCCCACTAGCAGATCCCAATTAGGAATTGCGAATTCAAAATTAAGAATTCGCAAAATACGCCCTATGGTATAATTCTTCAGTTAGACTATTTCATACCAGGAGCAGGAATGCATGAAGATCGGGCCTGATGACCTTGTTTTAGATGTGGGGAGCGGGCACAACCCTAATCCTCGCAGCGATATACTTTGCGACCGTTATATTGAAGACGACACCGAGCGTGGCGGCTCCATACGCGTTGACCGCCCCCTTATCGTGGCTGATGCGCACAACCTGCCCTTCAAAACGGGCGCGTTCGACTATGTGATCGCGTCGCATATCATCGAGCACATGGACGACCCGCTTAAGTTCTGCTCGGAGCTTCAGAGAGTGTCGCGACGTGGTTTTATTGCTTCGCCCACCGAGCTGGCCGAGCATATGTTTTACTGGACATTCCATAAGTGGTACGTCAACAAGGTGGGCGACAAGCTCATTCTGCACCCCAAAGTGAACGTTCCCAATATATTCGGCGACCTCTTCCATTATTTGTACGAGTACAACCCGTGGTACGCTCGCTTCCATCGCTCGCTCCCTGACATGTTCTGGATGGAATATGAGTGGGATGGGAAGATCAACATCGAGCTAGCAGACCATTCGCCCCTTGTGCTCGACGATCCCAATGTCCTGAAGCGCATGGTTATCCCTAAAGAGTCGCTTCTGACCTCGGTCAAGCGCAGCGCTACCACCTTTGGTGACGAGTTCTTGCCAAAGGCCGCAAAAGACCTGATCACGAAGAGCCGCAGGCAAAAGCGCACTCCTGCGCGTAAAGTACGCCTCGAAAGCATCCTTGCCTGCCCCAACTGCCTGGGTGACGTCAAGGTCATGCGCGACGCCGTCAAGTGCCAGCGCTGCGGCAATGTCTATCCCATCGAGAAAGGGTTCCCAATGATGTTGCTCGATCAGGATATGCGCAACAGACCGGCCGATGTGGCCACCCCAATAAGCGCACAATCCTAAACGGACGACGGACATGAGGCGACAGACAAGTGTCGCCCGTCGTGCCATATTGAGAGTTTGACATATGGGACGCGCGCGGGGTAGTACCACATTGGTACTACTATACCTGTCAACCTGTGCGCATTGTACTATCGTTTCCTCTTGCTACTACCGGCCAATCGACGGTATGAGTATGGTGGTGTATCCGTGTTCTCCACACGATCCGCTCATTACCCATTGTTACCGATCACAACTATTCACAACTATCCAGAGGGAACTATGAATAAGATCTTCGCTCCAGCGGCAGCGCTTATGTCGCGCCTCAAATTTACGCAGCGGTTCAGCCTTATTACGGTCCTTTTCCTTCTGCCACTGGGCATCGCGCTATTCATGCTTATGTCGCGCATAAACGTCGACGTTAGTTTTACGCAGAAAGAGCTCAAAGGCACAGCTTACCTGCGTGCCGCCGATAACCTGATGCGCCATACCATAAATGACTGGTTCCTGAGCCTGGATGCTGTGCGCGGCCTCGACGTCAACAAGGCTGCATTGGCGGAAAGCGCTACAGCTATCGACGCCGATTTTGCTGCCTTGAAGGTAGTTGATGGACAATATGGGGCGGTCCTCCGGACCACGCAGCCTTTGAACCTGCTGGCGGCTCAGTGGGACAAGATAAAGTCGTTGCCCCAAACCGTCGACCGGCAAATCCTCTATCGCCCGTTTGTTCAAGACCTGGCTACTCTTATCGCCACGGTGGGCGACCAATCAAACCTCATCCTCGATTCCCAGCTCGACACCCATTACACTATGCAGGCTATTTTGGTGAGCCTGCCACAGGCCCAGAGCGAAATAGCAGACATGGCGGTCATAGGTAACGGTGTGGTTGGCGGGCACAAGATGTACGAGGATCAGAAGGCCACACTCAACGCTCTCGCAACCCAGTTGATCAGTGTGTACGACGGTATGGCCCGTGATGCGAAGGTCGCATACGCCAATAATCCTGCGGGTAATCTCCAGCCAAACGTAGACGTTCTGGCGGGGGCGGCTTCCTCTGCCTCCAGTGCGCTGGTTGACAAACTGCTCACAGGAATAGTGCAGGCCCCTCTTATCAAGATCACGCTCGACAATTGGATGGCCCCGGTACAGGCCGCGTTGCAAGCCAACTATAATCAGTGGGACGCTGAAGTCGGACAGTTAGAGGCTTTGCTCAACATTCGCAACAACTCTGACGAGGGCACACGCACCCTGGCGCTTGGCCTGACGGCTGCTGTGTTGCTGCTGGTGATATATATGTGGGTCGGCTTCCACATGGCCGTCATGAAGACAGTCAAGGGTCTTGAAGCGGCCAGTATACTGATGGCTACAGGCGAAACAGCCTCTCCTGAGCTTCTGCAGTCGTACAGCCGCGACGAACTGAGCATGGGGGTGGCTGCTACCATAAGCAAGATGGCGAATGCTACTACCCAGATGAATAGCACCATCCAGGCGCGCACCAGCGAGCTTACCGAGGTGTCGATCCTGCTGGCCTACATGCACGAAGGCATTATCATTACCGAGGCCGACGGCATGATCAAGGTGCTCAACCCCGCCGCTGTACGTATCCTGGGCACTGGCTTCGACAACGCTGTGGGCCACTCCCTCTACACCTTCATCCTCGACCCACGCTTCCGCGAAACGATGCAGTCTGCGCTCGAAGCCCCTCGCCAGCGGCACATAGTAGACGTGGCCCTGATGAACCGCATCGTCTCCGTTTCGATCACCTTCGCCCCCATCACCGAGGGCAACTACGAGGGCATGCTGGTTCTCCAGGACACCACCGAACTCCGCACCCTCCAGCATCTGCAAAAGGCAGGCCGAGTATCCACGACGCGGTAATTCTCAATTTAGGAAAAGAGGGGCGACAAACAAGTGTCGCCCCTCTTTTTTCATCCAGCTAGATAGTCCACAATTAAGAATTCGCCACCGTGATCCCGCACCGTTCCAGCAATGCCTTGCTGTAGCGCACCGGCCAGCGCGTAAGTTGCCTGCGCGAGTCGGCGGACGTATGGGTGTCAGAGCCAGACGAGCTAAGCAGGTTGTTGTCGGTGCACAGCTTGAGGTAGTACGCCACGTCGTACGATGAGTGATACGGGTGCCACACCTCGAAGCCGCTCAGCCCCGCGTCTATCATGGCGCGTAGGGTCGCCTCGTCCGGTGGTTTGAAGCCGGGCTCGGCGCGCCCGGGGTGGGCTACCATGGGGAAAGCGCCTGTTGTCAGCGCCCTCTCGACCATGTCCTGCATGGTGGGCAGGGGCAGAAAATCCACCCCCACGGTTTTGGCAAGCTCGTGCGCTTCTTTCATGTTGGGCGCGTACTCATGCTTGATTATGGCCTGGAAGACGTGGTAGGGCGCGATGGGCTGCCCCTGAGTGCACAGACGCAAGATGGCAGGGTCAATGGGCATCCCCTTGCGCGCCAGCTCTTCCAGCCCATTCGCGCAGATATCCTCGTACTTGTGTTTCGCCTCGTTCAAGGGGCCGACAAACCTGTCGTCCGCCAGGTTCACGTTGTACACCAGCATGTGGTACTGCGTTTCGCCCCACAGGCATGAAACCTCGACAGCGGGCACAACATGAATGCCGTATTGGGAGGCTTCCTGCTGGAGGGGGCGCACATTATCCACCCTGTCGTGGTCGGCCAGCGCGATCACCGCCAGCCCCAGGTCGTGCGCTGCTTTCGCCAGTGCTGCCGGCGTATATCGCCCGTCTGAGGCGGTTGTGTGCATATGCAAATCTACAAAAGCGTCGGGGCCAACCGTAACCCCCGCGAGCCGTCCCGTATTCGCGTCTATCAAACGATCTCCAACTCTTCCTCGACCTCTTCCACGCCCGGAACATCTCCCGCGACCTGTTCGGCCTGTTCTATATCTTCAAGCGAGCGCACCTTCCCCGTCAGGTACACGACGCCGTCTTCGACTTCTACGTGTATGTTGAGCTCGCCCGTATATGCATCAGCGTGCAAGGCGCGGGTCACGCGCTCTGCTATCTCATCGTCGCCGCCCAGAACGCGTAAGGGAGAGTCTTCGTCCTCGTCTTCGTCGTAGGAATCCATAGCGAAACCGCCCAGCACGCCTGCGTTGTCCAGAGGACGAGTGGTCATAGGCGGATCGGTCGCAGGGAAATATGGCTCGGCTTCTTCTACCGCTTCTATGACGTCGACCGTGCCCGGGTTTTCCATGAAGTCGGGTTCTTCGCCTTCCACGAGCCAACTTTCATCCAGGTCGAGCACATCGAAATTGTTGCTGACCCTTTCTGTGTCCATGGTGGGATCAACCAGCCTTTCCATGTTCCTGTCCATGGGCGTGTTGCCTTCGTCGATATCCTTCTGCGTGTAATCTGACGGTCTGGCTGAGGGATCTGCGGCTGTCACCGGATCGTCGGCAAGGCTACTTGCTCGGATTTCATCAGGATCGCTTCTTGGTTCGACGGGGCGGGCGGCCTGGCCCGGCTGGGTGCGAGAGTCACGAGAGTCGATTTCGCGGGCCGGATTGCTGTTTTCCATACTATTCCTCCGGGAGAGTCTATCTTTATTATAGCACAGGCAATATCAATAAACAGGCCATGGATCAGGCGCAGAAATAACTGTCATTGGCCTGATCCATGGCCCGTGTCGTCCGCCAACGTCGTCGCTATTAGGGTTCTTCTCCCGGCCAGAAGACGTCGAAGCTAGCTTCGTAGCGGCCACCGCGGTATGGGCCAAGTGCGCGGTAAGCTTCTTCGCCCAGATCGATTACGATCCCTTTGGAGCGCACATAAGGGATGTCTTTGTCGGCTATGACATCAACAAATTGGACGTTTACCGAGTAGTTGCCTCGTGTCACACGGGCCATGCGCCCGTACAGGCCAAGGTCGGCCGGCGCCGCTGCGTACAGCCCGCGCCCCACGAAGTTCTGTGGCAGGTTGCCCCACCTCTTGTTCAGGCTGATTATGCGCTCCCAGCTTGTGCCCATGTACTGGGGGCTGAACCACGTGGCCTCGCCATGAAAATCCATCTGGTAGCCGGGTCGTGTTACGGGCTGGGCGATTGCCGCATCAAGGCCGGGCGCATCCTGTGCGATCTGCTTGTTGAGCAGTTCCACGCCCAGTTGGCCCAACTGCACACGCCCATGCGATCCCAGCTCGAAGCGGGCTCGCTCGAAATATTGCACCGTCAGCCCGTTCTCCTGTATCTCCTGGGAGATGGGATAGCCGAAGATCGCGATGCCGCCCTTGCTGTTCCAGTAATTCGCGAATGCGCCGCCCACGGTATGCTGCGTCTGAGCGAAGTATGTTACGCCTGCACTGGCCGGCTGAGCGCTGGCCGTCTCGAAGGTTCGCCCTTGGGTTACGAGCGAACCCACAGCAGCCAGGTCAACATGCCACGGCCGGTTGCTATTAGGGCGATACTCAAATCGAGCGCGCTGGAAATACTGCACGGGCACGCCGTCGAGCTGCGTTTCCTCGGTGATAGGGTAGCCATAAAGGGTTAGCCCGCCGTTCATTAGCCAGTAGTTGAGAAAGGCATCTTTGATGTAGTGGCCGGTCTGGCGATAATAGACCGAGTTGGATGAACTTGTTCCTGTGGGAGCGGCTTCGGCTACCAATGGCCCGTTTGCCGGGGCAGTGGAGAAGGGGAGAGGGAGAGCTGACGAGAGAAGAGCGACGGCGATAGCGAGGGAAGTTGCGATCCCTAACTTGCGGAAATGCGTCCGCATTTGTGCGCCTGGACTCAACATTGAACCTCCTTGCGATGGTCTCCATGCGGCTTTGTCTATTAATGCTTGCCCGCAAATAGCTTGCATGGATAATTATCCGAGTATATTCTATATTGTTGTTGCGCCTGTTTTATTGCACTTAGAGCGGATTGTAGCCGATGCGATCATTCCATGTCAATAGGTTGGCTCTTTCTGAGCACAAAATTGCTATCATCTTGCTCGCTGCCGGGAGTAGTACCCGCATGATCGGGGCACGTCCCAAGCTGCTTTTGCACATGGCAGACGGCAAATCAATACTCTCTCACGCGGTCGCGAACGCCCTCGCTCTGGATCCCTTGTGCGTTGTTGTGGTGGTTCGCCCTGACCTGCCGGCCCTGCTGGAGACGCTTGATGGATTGCCTATCGTGAGCGTGTCAAACTCCCGCTATTCCGAAGGTATGGGCACCTCTCTCGCCTCAGGAGTAGCGGTGCTACCGGACGATGCCGAGGCAGTTCTCGTCCTGCTGGGCGACGAGCCGGATGTGTCTCCCGATATTGTTCGCAAGCTGGTGCAGTCGTACCTGTCGAGCAAAGCTGCAATTACTGTGCCGACATATGGCGAGCAAGTGGGCCCGCCCACAATCTTTTCCCGCGACTTGTTTCCCGATCTTGCTACTTTGCAAGGTGATGCAGGAGGGAGGCAACTGTTCGCGCTCTATCCTGACAGGGTCTGCCGCGTCCCGTTCGCACACGACGAACGCCCAAAGGACATCGACACGCCGGAGGACCTGGCGGGTCTGCTTGCCTGACAACGACGGTCCGCGCGACGTCGTGTTATGCCTGGCGTCCGCAATAGATACGGCGCGCCGGCCTGGTGCCTAACCCGACCAGAACACACTTCGCGTAAACATACGCCATCTATCACCCGTTTCGCTCTTGCGCTTATTGGGTGCGTGATGATAAACTTAGAAAAGCTGTACCCTGCGGGGTTCGGCTCTACGGTCGTATGGCTATAGGGTTCCTCCCAGACTAGAAGGTAGGTCTTTCGAATATGATATTCCGTGCCAACCAGGCGCGCCGGCGTACCCTGACCTTTATGGTGGCCGCGCTTCTCTCCAGCGTTATACCCTCTTCCTTGATGCTTCCCTCAGCGTTGGCGGCTCCCGCCTCTGCCCCGACCTCTCAAGATGCCTCGGCTCCGTTTGCTGATGGCGCGTTCGAGAGTATCTGGACGCGCAACGACTTGCCTGTTGCCGATAAGACCATCGCACGCTCGTGGACATGGGGTCCTGCTCCTCTTGCGGCTGGGCTTGAGACTTATAGTGACGCGCCCGATGGCTCAGGCAAACGTCTTGTCCAATATTTCGACAAAGCGCGCATGGAGATAAACAACGCCGCGGGCGACCCTTCCGCGAACGGCTTCGTTACCAACGGCCTCCTCACGGTCGAACTGATATCGGGGCTCATGCAACTGGGTGACAGCTCCTTTGTGAACAATGGGCCGGCCGCCATCAACCTCGCCTCTGACTTCAATGATGTGAATGCGCCCACATATTCGTCCTTCGGCACGGTTGCCAATACCTCGGCGGGTGAACATCGCCAGCCCGATAAATCAGACGGCGGCTACGCTGCTCAGTGGATCAACCGCCAGGGCGATGTGCGCGATGATGCAAGTATGCAAATGCCGGCAACCCAAATAGCCTACTTTGAGCCTCTCACCGGGCACAACGTGCCTCATGTGTTCTGGGACTTCCTCAACTCGACGGCGACCGTCCAGGTGGGCGTGGGTACTGCCGACAAGCTATTGCTCGATCCGTGGGTGAACGCAATGGGCCTGCCCATCTCCGATGCCTACTGGGCTAATGTGACGATCGAGGGTAAGAATCAGAACGTGCTGATCCAGGCGTTCGAGCGCCGCGTGCTCACCTATGTGCCCGGCCTGCCGCAGGGGTGGCAGGTGCAGATGGGCAATATCGGCCAGCACTACTTTGAGTGGCGATACGGCACAAGCGGCGTGACCCCCCAGAAGGCCACGAAGCCGGCGCCCGGCACGCCTGCCTATCTCGTCATCCCCCGCTTGGGCGTGCAGACCAAGATCGAATCGGTTGGCGTGGACAAGAATAGCAATATGGACATCCCGTCTGATCCCTACAACGCAGCGTGGTACAAGTATGGGCCGGTCCCCGGCACAGCAGGCAACTCGGTCATCGATGGTCACCTCGACTGGTACGGCATACCGCAAGCTATCTTCTATTACCTGGATAGACTACAGGTGGGCGACCGCATATATGTCCGCGATGCCAACGGTGTTGATCGCGTGTTCGCGGTCAGCAAGCAGCTCGTGTGCCAGTACAACAAGTGTCCGCTGGATGAGATATTCGGCACCACGGTCGCCACTCGTCTCAATCTGATTACGTGTGCCGGCGTCTTTAACACCGCTCAGCAGAACTACAACAAACGCCTCGTGGTGTTCGCAGATGCAGTGCAGTAGGGTGGAGTCGTAGATCGTAAGTCGCAGATCGTAAGTCACATGACTCGCGACGACTTACGATCTGCGACTAGTCTCAGGAGGGCCATTTTGGAGCGAGTAAACCTGCCGGGCGGTGCGCCCTGGGAAGCGGTTGTAGGCTACTCACGCGCGGTTCGCGTTGGGCCTCATGTGTTCGTGGCAGGGACAACCGCCACGGATGTTGATGGCAAAGTAGTGGGCCTGGATGATCCTTATGCGCAGACCATACAGGCGCTCAAGAACATTCAATCTGCTCTGGAGCGCGCAGGCGCATCCCTCAGCAATGTCGTGCGCACCCGCATGTTCGTCACCAATATTGCAGATTGGGAGATCATTGGCCGCGCACACGGCGAGTTCTTCAGCGAGATTCGGCCCGTCGCTACGATGGTGCAAGTCACAGCTTTGGTCGATCCTGCGATGCTGGTAGAAATAGAGGCTGATGCTATCATCGTGTGATGCTTCGCCTGACCGGGCATTATGAGCGGCGCCTTTACAGCCTCTTGTTTTTTTGGATCTCTTTCCCGCCGCATTTTGTCTCCTGACTATTTCTTATCTTGATCCCTGGAAAACGCATTTTGGCCTTGACAGAGAAGGCGGGGCGCTGTATTATACTTGTCTAGTTGGCTAATCGCGTTAGATTAATTTAGGTTGATCTACGCCTCATGGGTCGCTAGACTGATCTGCCTTAATACAAGGAGAGAATACAGTGCCTTTGCTTGTTGCCCCCGACTCGCCATCCGCGGCCCCTACGGTCACTTTTTCCATATCGCCTTTGTACGATATGATCATTTCGCTCACCACTCTGGCCCACCCGGGCGAGCGACATGAAGGCTGGGTGGCCGATGTTAAGCGCGACCTTTCGCCCATGATGCGTGAGGAAGCGGATTACTTCTACTCTCTCTTCGAGAATCGCCTGGTGGAACTGGCGGTAGACTACCCCGACCATTTCGATATAGAGGGTTTCTTCCGCTACCTCGATTCTATGTCGCCCGACGACTTTGTGTTCTACGCGACGGGGCGTGTGATGTCCCCCAGCGAGATATCGGCCATGTCGAGCCACCCGCTCCGCCTGCAGGCGGCTTTGCTCAAGCAGTACGGCGGCGAACACAAGATACACGATGAAGGCTGGCGGCAGGCTTTGCAGCTATTGTCCAGCGAGGCAGATGCGCTGCGTACCCGTCTGCTCCGACTTTTGCGCACCTACTGGCAGAATGTCTATCGCCACCAGTTGCCCAAGCTCAAGCCACAATGGGAAGAAAGTGTGCGTGAGCGGACGCAGTCGCTTGGCCCCGACCGCCTCACTGCCGTGCAGGAGCGCTTCCTCGCCAATCGTGCCCTGCCCGTCGAGTACCCCGAAGGCTACCCGCTGGAGAAAGTGTATCTCGTGCCTTCCGTTTTCCTGAAGGTGTCGTCCATGATCATGTACGGCTACGGCCAGATGGTGGTTATCTACGACGCTCTCACCTCTGACGAGCATCGCAACGCCATGGCTCACGTGCAGCGCCGTATCGTGGCTGTAGCTCGTGCCCTGGAAGACCCCACGCGGATGACTATCCTGCGCGCTATAGCCAAGGACAAAGAGTACTACGGCTCGCGCCTGGCCGCCAAGTGCGGCATCACGCCGTCGTCAATATCGCGCCATATGCGCGTTCTGCGCGAGGCTGGGCTGATAAACGAGGTAAGCCAGGACAACAGGGTGATGTACGAGCTGCGCAAGGATGCCCTTGATAAGTTTGGCGAGGATTTGCACGAATATCTCTAGCGTGTTTCAGGTCTTCTGCGCCCAGTGTCCAGGCGCAATCGTGGCTTGAGAGGTAAGAGCACATGACCCCAGTACAGGGTCTCTTTGAAGCTCATATTAGCGTTCGTGACCTGGATCGCTCTATCACCTTCTACCGTGATATCGTGGGACTGGAGGTGGGCCTTGTGCAACCGGAGCGCGGCGCAGGTTCAGCCCTCTTGTGGGTCGGGGGGCGCGGTCGGTCAATGCTGGGCCTTTTCTCGATAGGGCAAAGTTGGCCGCTGACGGTAATGCAACATCATGTGGCCTTCCAGATGGATCTGAGCGACCTATTATCTTCTGTAGAGAGGCTTCGAGCCGCAGGCGTCACTCCTACAGGAAACCGAAGAGAGCCGGCTACTGAGCCGATCGTTTTTGGTTGGATGCCCGCCGCATCAGTATTCTTTGATGACCCGGATGGAAACCTCCTGGAGTACATTTGCATGCTACCCGATCCGCCGCGACCCGAGTTGGGAACGGTGTCATGGAGTGAGTGGCAAAGGCTTCACGAGAAGCCCTTTGATTGAGGCCGAATGCTCGTACTCCTCAGTCCTGGCCTGTCGGACATCGTCTTGCCGGAGTTAGTAATAGGTTCCAGCAGCCTACACGATAACCGTTTCGACCCGCATTTCCACGATCCGGTCCAGGCGGAATGCGCGCTCTTCCTGCCTTAGCTGGCAGAACCCTACCAGAAATGTCGCTTGCGAGTGCAGAGTCACCTTGCGGGGCTGCACTACTCGCACGGTTGTCTTTCCGTCGCTGCCTGTGTAGCGTATACGCAAGGGGGTATGGGCGCGCATGGCTTGCTCCACAAGGGGCGGCAAGCCCTGAATCGGGCAGAACGGCTGCGTGCCGTCCCACTCCATGAGAGGCTTCGGCATCCTGTCCAGGTTCCACCCTTTGTGCGACGTAAGCGACCCCTGCTCGGCCAGCATATCCCCCAGCGTTGTTATGCCGCGCGCTTCGAGGTCCCACAGGAAGCGCTTCAGCACGTGCCAGGTTATGGTGGCGTCGGCGAGGGCGCGGTGCAGTCCTGACGTATGTATCCCCAACGACTGTGCTACGTTCCCCAGGCTATTCGAGGTGAACGTGTAACAGCGGCGCGCCAGTGCTAACGTGTCAATGACAGGGTTATTGGGCGGCTCATAGCCTGCCTGCCTGAGTTCTGTGGAGATAAAGGAGATGTCGAACGCCGAGTTGTGCCCCACCAGCACGGTGTTCTCGGCACCGAGTATCTTGAGCAGGTCGGGTGCCAGCTTGCGGAACGTGGGCGCGTCTTGCACCATGCGATCGCTAATGCGGTTTACAGCCGCTGCCCCTCGCGAAATCGGGCGTCCTGGATTCACTAGCGACTGCAACTGGTCCACGATCGCGCCTCCCCGCCCGACTACTACCGCCACTTCGCAGATGCGGTCGCCCATGCGCACCGACAGACCCGTGGTTTCCACGTCTATGACCGCATAAGTAAGTTGCCTGAGAGACAGGCTCTCGGCGCTTCCGACCTTATTCCTGCTACGGGCAGTCCCCATGCTGCTCTCGCTTTCTGTGCTTGCAAGCTCTCCAAATATCTCCGACATTCTGTTTTTAGTATACCCCTTCTGTCAATTGGCGTTTCCACCATTAGACGCCCCTCGAGGGAGCAGAGCAAGAATGATAGAAGCTCTGATGCGGACTGCATCCGCTACCCTTTTTGATTGACCCCGCAATAACTTATCACTTATCCCTTGCTTAATACCACCCTATAGGTTATGAAGTAAATATACCTGTAACAGCAGTAGCCCCGGCTCTGTGTTAGGAGCAGAGGAATTAAGCGTGCAGATACCCAAAACCCTCCAATGTCCCAAATGTGGCGCACCCATCCCTTTTCACTATGGAGACCTGACCGCGGAATGCGAGTTCTGCGGAAGCACTGTCGCAGTACCGGCAGACTTGCGTCCTCCGCCTCCCACACAGGCCTTTCCTTATCCCTACCCTGCTCCTCAGCCGGCACTAGCCGTACCTCCCACACAGCGTTTAGCTCCGCCGACCATTGAGATTGTTGCCGACACCCGGCCCGCGCGCAGATCGCGATCCTGCTCGGCCACCTTTGTCCTGATTGCATTATTGCTGCTTGCTTCGGTGGGAGTGCTGGCCTTCGTGGCTTCCCGCACGCCATTCTTCTTCGCCAACCTCGTTGCCGGGGGCTTCGCTCGCCTCGACAAGACCTATGGGGCTAGCCCCGGTGAGGCTGAGGTTGCTGATGCTGTGGGGGTGGCTGTGGACGGTGCGGGTAACATAAGCGTGGTCAGCTACGGCGGGCGGGTGTTCCGCTTTAACCCCGACGGCGCTGCTCTGAGTGGGTGGTCTGTGGAGGGCAACGACCTCTCTATCCGCACGATCAAAGCCGATAACGCAGGTAATGTCTACATAATGTATGGCGGCGCTATCCACAAGCGTGACGGCACCCGGGGGTTCCAGATAAAGGCAATCACGGTCGACGACGTGTTCGGCCTCTACGACCTCGCCGTTGCCCCTGATGGCAGCCTACTCTCCTACCTGGGCGGCGCGAACGACCAATTAGTCCGTTTCGACCCGAGCGGCACCGAGGTAGCGCGCTACGGGCATCCTCTCTCCGAGGTCATAGGCGGCTCGGGCGTGCCTCCATGGCAGGTTCGGTTGGCCACCGGCAGCGATGGCACAATCTACCTTCTCAACCAGGACTCTAAGTATTCACCCGTATTTGTCTACGCCCCGGAAGGCAAGTACAAGGCCAGGTTTGGCGCCTATGGTGATGCGCAGGACCAGCTACAATACCCTCAGGCAATAGCCCTGGATAGCAGGGACCGTGTTTACATAGGGGATAGCGGCGGGGTGAAGATATTCGGCGCGGACGGCAAGTATGTGGGAATAGCTCGCATGCCTTTTACCGGAATCATTAGTGGCATGGCTTTTGATAAGAATAACCGCTTGTACGTAGTATCACGGTCCGAAAAGAAAGTCTACAGGTTCGCGCTAAACGAACCGCAATAGTCAGGAGTATTCACACTTATGCGCAGATATGACGCAGAGACACGACGCAAATCCTTCCCATGGAGCCTGCTCTCGTTGAGCCTGTTCCTTCTCGCCCTGTTCCTGTCCGCCTGCGACTCGATCCCGGCCCCGCCGTCGTCAACGACCACGCCGACGGCCATCGCAACGCCCACGCTTGTAGCAGTGAAGCCGCCCTCGACCGCTGTATCTAGCACCCCGGTGCCCTCTATGCCCACTGCTGGGGTTGATACGCCCGACGCCGGACTGCCGACAACGGTGCCTCCCACGCCCGTATCGCCCACCCCTATGGACGCGCCCACGGCAACGGTCAACCCCCAGTTTTCGACCCCCGACCCTCTGTCTCTCACTCCGTGGGTGCCGCCCACGGCTCTAGCAGGCACGCCCATTCCAGGGGCAGTAGCCACGCTTACTGCTGCGCCCCGTCTGCCTACAGGCACGCTTACCATCCTCAACGCGTTCGGCGAGAAAGTGCAGGTCCACGTTGAGATCGCGGGCACAGAGCCATCTCGCGAGCTAGGCTTGATGTTCCGTGACCAAATGGCTCCCGACGCCGGGATGCTGTTCGATTTCGGCGTCGAGACCACCAGCGGCTTCTGGATGCAAAACACCATCCTACCTCTGAGCATCGCCTTCATGAAAGCGGACGGCACGATCATCAATGTCGCGGATATGCAGCCCCTCGACACGACGATAATCCCCGCCGCAGGCGCATACACCTACGCTCTGGAGGCCAATCAGGGCTTCTTCAAGGCAAATAACATTGTGACGGGCAGCAAAGCCCTCCTTCCGGTGGGGCCGTAGGATGGACACGAGAATTAGGGGGAATAGCAATCCAGGAAGAAGGTGTAGCTCGCGATCTTGCTTACCTGTCCTCTGGTGTTTTCGTTGCCGGGGCGGAAATATGGTAGGCTGTCCGGCGGCACACACGGTTCGCCCGCCCCGCCGCACGGGTAGCCCGAAACGATTCCCATATTAGCCAGACGTTGTGTATAGGTGTAGAACGTCGAACCCTGCGGGAGATCCTGGAAGCGTTGTGGGCCTATTGAGCCATCAAGCTGGGCCGCCTCGGATGCCAGTTTGGCTACTTGCCCTCTGGACATCCCTGCGTTGGGCCGAAAGTATGGCAAGCTATCGGGTGGCACACATGGCTCACCTGCTCCGCCACATGGGTAGCCCGAAACCACCCCTATATTAGCCAAACGCTGTGCGTATGTATAGAATGTTGAGCCTGGTGGAATGTCCTGGAAGCGCTGTGGGCCGGGATCATCTGTGAGGCTGGCTGCGTTGGATATGATTTTGGCCGTTTGCCCACGAGTAGAGAGGTTGGAGGGCCTGAATGTGCCGTCGGGGTAGCCGCTCACGATACCGCGACATGCCAGACAGCGCACGAATGGATAGAACGTGCTGCCGGCGGGTACATCGCTGAATTGGATCGGGCATGCGGTTGGACTGGGAGT